>DASPWC010000356.1:0-2027 GCA_035622055.1 Xanthobacteraceae bacterium
CGAAATCCGTCTCGACGAGCGCAGCCTTGCCGAGGAATTCGGCATCAGCCGCACCCCGGTGCGCGAGGCGATGGCGCAGCTCGAGCGCGAAGGTTTCGTGCGTTCGGTGCCGCGTCGGGGCGTCTATGTCGTGCGCAAGACCAGGCGCGAGGTGATCGAGCTGATCACCGCCTGGGCGGCGCTTGAAAGCATGGCGGCCCGGCTCATCACCGAAACCGCAACAAACGAGGAAGTCGCTTCGCTTCGCCGGATGTTCGCCACATTCGAGAACGGGCAAGTGCGCGCTCATCTCGACGAATACTCGGAAATCAATATCGAATTCCACCAGACCATCATCCGGCTGAGCCGCAACACGGTTCTCGTTCAGCTCGCCGAAAATCTGTTCACTCATATGCGGATGATCCGAAGGAAGACAATCGGCGAAAAGGATCGCGCCGACCGTTCGATCAGGGATCACATCCACATTATCGAGGCGCTGGAGACGCGCGACACCGTCCGCGCGGAGAAACTGGTGCGCGACCATGCGCTCGGTCTTGCCGAGCATGTCGCGAAGTATGCGGATTATCTGGATTGAGACGACTTAGGACGCAGGGAGTTCCTCCATGGCCGAGGCCGCAGTTAAAGCGCAAACCGAAACCAACACGGCAGAGCAAGATCTGACGGATGGCTTCCACCTCGTCATCGACGCGCTCAAGCTGAACGGCATCGAAACGATCTACGGCGTACCGGGCATTCCGATCACGGATCTCAGCCGCATGGCGCAGGCCGCGGGTATCCGTGTCATTTCGTTCCGGCATGAGCAGAATGCCGGCAATGCGGCGGCGATCGCGGGCTATCTGACGAAAAAGCCGGGCGTTTGTCTCACCGTATCGGCCCCCGGATTTCTCAACGGCCTGACCGCGCTGGCCAATGCCACGACAAACTGCTTCCCGATGATCCTGATCAGCGGCTCCTCGGAGCGCGAGATCGTCGACCTGCAGCAGGGCGACTATGAGGAGATGGACCAACTCGCCATCGCCAAGCCGCTTTGCAAGGCGGCCTTCCGCGTGCTGCATGTCGCCGATATCGGCATCGGCGTGGCGCGCGCGATCCGTGCGGCGGTTTCCGGCCGTCCGGGCGGCGTTTATCTCGATCTGCCCGCCAAGCTTTTTTCTCAGGTCATGGATGCGCGGGCCGGCGCCAAGTCGCTGGTCAAGGTCGTCGATCCCGCGCCGGCCCAGATTCCCGCTCCGGCCGCCGTCAAGCGCGCACTCGACGTTCTCAAAAGCGCCAAGCGCCCGCTGATCATTCTCGGCAAGGGCGCGGCTTATGCTCAGGCGGATGACGCAATCCAGGCGTTGGTCGAAAAGACCGGCATTCCATTTCTGCCGATGAGCATGGCCAAGGGACTTCTGCCCGACACGCATGCGCAATGCGCGGCTGCCGCGCGCTCGACCGTCCTGAAAGATTCCGACGTCGTCATGCTCATCGGCACGCGCCTCAATTGGCTGCTCTCGCATGGCAAGGGCAAGACGTGGGGCGAGCCCGGATCGAAAAGATTCATTCAGATCGACATCGAGCCCAGGGAGATGGACAGCAACGTCGCTATTGCCGCGCCGGTGGTCGGCGATATCGGCTCCTGCGTCGCGGCGCTTCTCGATGGCATTGACGCTAAGTGGCCGGCGCCGTCGGCCGACTGGATCAATACCATCAGGACCAAGAAAGAAGAGAACATCGCCAAGATGGCGCCGAGGCTGATGAAAAATTCGGCGCCGATGGATTTTCACAGTGCGCTCGGCGCGCTGCGCACGATCATCAAAGAGCGTCCGGACGCCATTCTCGTCAACGAAGGCGCCAACACGCTCGACCTCGCGCGGGGCATCATCGACATGTATCAGCCGCGCAAACGTCTCGACGTGGGCACCTGGGGCGTCATGGGCATCGGCATGGGCTTTGCCATCGCCGCAGCCATCGAGACCGGAAAGCCGGTGCTCGCGGTCGAGGGCGACAGCGCCTTCGGTTTTTCCGGCACCGAGGTGGAGACAATC
>DASPWC010000357.1:0-8702 GCA_035622055.1 Xanthobacteraceae bacterium
CGCCTCACCCCAGCCGGTCGGCGTGAACCAGGTATCCCGCAACAGATGCATGATCTGCGTGCGCGAATAGGGCCGGCCCTGGCCGAACGGCGTCGTATCCATGCGCGCCCATAGTCCGCGCCGGTTCGGCACGACCGCCAGCAGCCGCCCGCCGCCGGCGAGGACACGCCAAGCTTCGCGCAACAATTCGGCGGGATCGGACGACATTTCCAGCGCGTGGACCAGGAGCACGCGGTCGACCGCCGAATCGGTCAGCGGCAATTCGTCTTCCTCGACCAGCGCCGCCAGCGCCGGACGCGTCGAGGGCCAGCGCACCACGCCTTGCGGCGCTGGCATCAAAGCAAGACAGCGTTCCGCCTCGCCGCGGAACAGACCGAGATAAGGCGTCGCATAGCCGACGCCCACGACGCGCAGTCCATGCGTGTCCGGCCAACGCAAGCGAATGCCACGGCCGACGAAACGCCGCGCGACGACCCCGAGATGCTGGGCATAGAAATTGCGTAAATCAACGACATCCATGGAAATCAAAATAGCATGTCGCCGGCATTGCCGCTGCTGAGCCGTCCTTGAATCGCCTTTGCATCGCCCTTGCGGCTAACGGCGCCGAGTGCCTACTTTAAGCGACCGCACCACTTTAACCCGCCGCCCGTTTAGCGGTCCAATGAGATGATCATGCCGGCCCAGATCTATTTGTTCGGTTGCTTAACCGATAATTTTGGCGCGCTGCTTCACGATCCGCAAAACGGCGCAACCGCCTCCATCGACGCGCCGGAGGCCGCACCCATCGAGGCGGCGCTGGAGAAAACCGGATGGCGGCTGACCGATATTCTGGTAACCCATCATCACAACGACCACACCGCCGGCATCGGCCCGTTGAAAGCGCGCCACAAGTGCCGTGTGGTCGCTCCACGCACGGAGGCGCAACGGATCGCCCATGTCGACGAGACGGTCGGCGAGGGCGACTCGGTGAAAGTCGGCGGGCTCGAGGGCCGCGTGCTCGACACGCCCGGCCATACCGCCGGCCATGTCTCATATTTTTTCCCGGCGGATAAGCTCGCCTTCGTGGGCGATACGCTCTTTTCGATCGGCTGCGGCCGCGTGATCGAAGGCGATCCGCAAATGATGTGGGGTTCACTGCTCAAGCTTCGCGGTCTTCCCGAAGACACGCGCTTTTATTGCGGTCACGAATATACCGAAGCCAATATTCGCTTCGC
This sequence comes from Xanthobacteraceae bacterium, assembly GCA_035622055.1. GTDB lineage: Bacteria > Pseudomonadota > Alphaproteobacteria > Rhizobiales > Xanthobacteraceae > BOG-931. The sequence goes on from DASPWC010000357.1 coordinate 1,215, forward strand.
CAAGACGATCGAGCCGGACAACAAGGCGCTTGCCGCGCGCGCCGAAGAGGTCGCCAAGCTCCGCGCGGCGGGCAAGCCGACCATTCCGGCAACCATCGGCGCGGAAAAGGTAGCCAATCCGTTTTTGCGCGCCGATAATGCCGATGTCGCAAAATCGCTCGGACTTGACGGCAATCCGGCCTGGAAAGTATTCGCTGAGATTCGCGAGCGAAAGAATCGGTTCTGATGGCGGCGATGACCGCACGAGACGTCATCAGGATGCTCGATCTGAAGCCGCATCCTGAAGGCGGCCATTTCCGCCAAACCTTCCGCGATGCCCGGCAAGTCGGCGGCCGCGCAGTCTTGAGCGCGATCTATTTCCTCCTCGCACGCGGCGAGCGGTCGCATTGGCATCGCGTCGATGCCGCGGAGATCTGGCACTGGCTCGCCGGCGCGCCGTTGCAGCTTGAAATCGCCACAGCGCCGGGTCGCGTCGAGCACGTCACGCTCGGCGGCGATATTTCAGGCGGCTTGCGTCCGCAGGCGGTGGTTCCGGCTTATGTCTGGCAGGCCGCACAGACGCTGGGCGAGCTGCTTGGATGCACCGTAGCGCCTGCTTTCGATTTTGCGCGGTTCGAATTGGCGCAGCCAGGCTGATCGGTTAATCGTGCGCGGTCAGGCGAAATACTGCCCGCCATTGGCCGTTATGGTTGAACCGGTGATCAGGCCCGCGTCGTCGGAAGCCAGGAACACCACGCAGCGCGCGACTTCCTCGGGCTCGCCGAGCCGGCCAATCGGAATTTGCGGGAGCACGTTTTTCTGTAGAACTTCTTGCGACATCGCCTTGACCATGTCGGTCGCGATGTAGCCGGGGCAGATCGCGTTGACGGTGACGCCGACGCGCGCGCCTTCCTGCGCCAAGGCTTTGGTGAAGCCGATTTCACCCGCTTTGGCGGCGGAATAGTTGGTTTGTCCGAACTGTCCTTTTTGGCCGTTGATCGAGGAAATATTGATGATGCGGCCGAATTTGCGCTCCCGCATGCCCTCGATGACGTTTCGGCACATGTTGAACAGCGAACCGAGATTGGTGTTGATCACCTCGGTCCATTGTTCGGGTTTCATGCGATGAAGCTGCGCGTCGCGCGTGATGCCGGCATTGTTGACCAAAACGTCAATCGGCCCGAGCTCGCCTTCGACCTGCTTGATGCCGGCGCCGCAGGCCTCGAACGACGATACATCCCATTTGTAGACGCCGATCCCCGTTTCGGCCTTGAACTTCTGCGCCGCCTCGTCGTTACCGCCATAAGTGGCGGCAACCTTGTAGCCAGCTGCCTTGAGCGCTCTGCTGATGGCGGCGCCGATGCCGCGTGTACCGCCCGTGACAAGTGCAACGCGGGGCATGCTCCCTCCCTGTCAAATGGACGACGGATGATTAATGAAAAGCCGCTCGTCCTTATCTTTCGACGCACATCGCGATGCCCATGCCGCCGCCGATGCACAGCGTCGCGAGGCCCTTTTTCGCGTCGCGCTTCTGCATTTCGTAGAGCAGCGTCACCAGCACGCGAGTGCCTGACGCGCCGATCGGATGACCGATAGCGATGGCTCCGCCGTTGACGTTGACCTTGTTGGTATCCCAGCCGAGGTCTTTGTTGACGGCGCAGGCCTGCGCGGCGAAGGCTTCGTTGGCTTCGATGAGATCGAGATCGCCGATGTTCCAGCCCGCTTTCTTCAGCGCCGCGCGCGACGCCGGAATCGGGCCGGTTCCCATGATTTTCGGGTCGACGCCGGCCTGAGCCCAAGACACGACACGCGCGAGCGGAGTCTTGCCGAGCTTGGCGGCTTCGGTGGCCTTCATCAGAACAACGGCGGCGGCGCCGTCGTTGATCCCCGATGCGTTTCCGGCCGTCACCGTGCCGTCTTTGTCGAAGGCGGGCCGCAACTTGCCGATCGTCTCGAGCGTCGTGCCGTGCTTGGGATATTCATCGCTGTCGACCGTGACATCGCCTTTGCGGGACTTGACCGTTATAGGCGTAATCTCGTCCTTGAACTTGCCGGTCTTCTGCGCCGCTTCGGCCTTGTTCTGTGAAGCGACCGCAAATGCATCCTGCTGTTGGCGCGTGATCTGCCACTGCCGCGCGACGTTTTCGGCGGTGTTGCCCATGTGGTAGCCGTTGAAGGCATCCCACAGCCCGTCCTTGATCATCGTGTCGATCATCTCGAAATTGCCCATTTTCACACCGCCACGCAGATGCGCGCAGTGGGGCGCCATACTCATCGATTCCTGGCCGCCGGCGACCACGATGTCGGAATCGCCGTTGACGATCGCTTGATAGCCGAGTGCGACCGAGCGCAGACCCGAGCCGCAAAGCTGATTGACGCCCCAAGCCGGCGTTTCGACCGGAACTCCGGCCGCGATGGAGGCTTGGCGCGCGGGGTTCTGACCTTCGCCAGCCGTCAGGATCTGACCCACGATGACTTCCGAAACGCGGGCCGGTTCGACGCCGGCACGGTCCAGCGCCGCCTTGATGGCGGTTTTGCCAAGCTCATGGGCGGGGAGCGATGCGAATGCGCCGTTGAATGCGCCGACCGGGGTGCGCGTCGCGCTGACAATGACGACGTCGTCTTTCATGGCAAGGTCCTTCCAGGGCTATTGAGCTATGGTGGCGGGGCTTAGGGCCGCGAAATCTTCCCCTCTGTCATAAGGAGATGGGTAGCTCAGAACAAGGTGCAAAGAGGCGCGAGGCTTGGCGCAAGCCCAGCCGCATTCCTGGCATGCCCAATCCTCGCGAAATTCGCGGATTCGCCGCCGCCACAAAAGGGTAGCCGGATTGGACGAAACCGCCTATTTTGAAGGCAAAGTCGCGCGCTGCCCCAAAATAATACCCTATCGAGGCCGAATACTTTCATGTCCGAAACAGCGACCAAGACCACCGAGCCGGTCACAATCAAGAAATACGCGAACCGGCGACTCTACAATACCGGGACAAGCACCTACGTCACGCTCGAGGACCTCGCCGCCATGGTCAAAAACGGCGAGGATTTTGTGGTTTATGACGCCAAGACCGGCGAGGACATCACCCGTTCGGTTCTCACGCAGATCATTTTTGAGCAGGAGAACAAGGAAGGCCAAAATCTGCTGCCGATCACCTTCCTGCGCCAGTTGATCCGGTTCTACGGCGACAGCATGCAAATGCTGGTGCCGCGCTATCTTGAAGTTTCCATTGAATCGCTCACCCGCGAGCAGGAGAAATTCCGTCAGCAAATGGCGCAAGCTTTCGGCGTCGGCGCCTTCACTTCGCTGGAAGAGCAAGTCAGGCGCAATATGGAAATGTTCGAGCGCGCCTTCGCCATGTTCGCGCCTTTCGCCCGGCGCGAGAGCAGTAGCGGTGAGACGGCGTCCGAACCGGACAAAGGCTCGACGAAATCCGGCGAGATAGATGACCTGAAGCGTCAGCTCGACGAGATGAAAAAGAAGGTTGACCGGCTGACGGAGAAGGGATCGAAGGGCGAATAACGCGCTCAGAGCTTACCCGGACCCTCGACCTCGATTTGACGTGCCGCGGTGCGCATGCCGACGACGAACCCGGCCAAAGCATCGACGAGCGCAATGGCCATCAACAGAAAGAATGTCGAGGTCGCGGCCCTTTGCACGAGAAGAAATTCGATCAGCATGGCGACGAAGAGGGCCACCGCCAGGATGTGATCGACGGCGCCGCGCGCTCCGATCCGCGCCGATTTGATGAGTTCGATCCAGAGCAGGAAAATAGCGAAGGCGAGGAGGATATCCTCCCAGGTCAGCGCCCAATCCTGACCGGACATCATATGCACGGTCGTCACCGTTGAGGTCCAGCTCACGCCCGGAGTGAGAAACACGATCATGTTGTAGATCGCGAACGGTATGAGCAGCAGCGGAAAGCCAAGCGCAAACACGATGTCCGCCTCTCAAGCGCTTCGATGTTTTGCCGCCCGCGGCGCCTCACGAGCCAGAAGTGTGCCGCGCGTCGGACAGCTGGATCGGCGCGCGCGGACAATAGGAAGTCAGGATTCCGCTTTCTTGTTGAGTACTTGCCGGCCGCGATACATGCCGGTTTTCAAGTCGATATGGTGCGGCCGGCGCAGTTCGCCCGAATCCTTGTCTTCGATATAGGTCGGGGCCTTCAGCGCATCGGCCGATCGGCGCATGCCGCGCTTCGACGGTGAGGTTTTTCTTTTCGGCACGGCCATGGCGGTTCTCCTCTATGCGGCGGCGTCTCGCGATTGCGCGCTTATAGAAGAACGGCGGCTGTCAGGCTAGGGCCAAGCCACGGAGCAAACTGGGACCGAGCCAGGGGCCGAGCCAGGGACCAGGCCGGAAACCGAGTCAAGGAACCGCGCTAGGGACCCCGCACGCACGCATCGAGCGCGCCAAATTCGATCGACCGCCGCTGATACAGGGCGGCAAGTCTGCGCACCAGGACACCCGGCGTCTTGGCGCTGCGCTCGACCGGGTTGGGCAGGATCGCGGCAAGCTCCGCCGCCTGGTATGGGGTCAAATCGTGGGCCGACTTGCCGAAGGCGAAGCGCGCTCCGGCTTCGGCGCCGAATTCGCCGTTCGGACCCCATTCGGCGATGTTGAGATAGATTTCCAGGATCCGCCGCTTCGGCAGCACGAGATTGAGCCAAAGCGCCAACGGAAACTCGAGCGCCTTGCGGACGAAACTGCGCCCCTCCCAGAGGAACAGGTTTTTGGCGGTCTGCTGCGTGATGGTTGAGGCGCCCCGCGCTTCGTCCACGTCTTCCGATTGTTGCATCGCCTCGCGGATGGCGCCGAGGTCGATGCCGCGGTTGTGGCAGAAGCCGCCGTCTTCGGCGACGATGACCGCAAGCTGCAGCGCCGGCGAGATGCGGCTCAAGGGAACGACAATCCGCTCGACCCGCTTGCCCGTCATCCTGCGCCAGAGCATCGGCATCGAGACCGGATCGACGGAACGGTAAAATGGCACGATGACGTAAGGGGCGAGCACCAAGATTGCGATGACGACCGCAACGCTAAAGGCAAGCCGTCGCACGAAAGACCCCCTGCAATGCGACTCGAAGGCGCCGGCCCCGCATCATGTCCGGTGCAGGCGTTTCCCGGATCATGCTCTAATCGCGCGCGTAACCGATAAGCGGTCTCTTTTTGCGGCCGAGGAGGATTAAGACCGCTGCGAGGATACCCACCACGGCCCATGCCGGCAGATCAAAACCGCTCTGCAGGTAGGGGTCCCATGCCCAAGCGAATTTCTGCTTCAGCCAAGCTTGCACGGCATTCAAGCTGTTCTGGTCGACGATAGCCCACACGTCGTCCAGCCTAGTGTAGATAAGATCATGATTGGCGATAGATTTTGTTCCATCGTAGACAAAAAGCACGAAGGCGGTGGCCAGCAGGCACAGTCCGACAAAACGAAAGATGAATCTGATCATGGGGATGCCGGTTTGAGCAGCGGCTACGTCGCCGAGAAGCAGCCATTACCCTTCCGCGCGCGCTTGTTCAATGCGGCACGCCTGCAACACCCTTCGGCAGTACGGGTCTTGACGGCGCCACGGTTGCCAAAGCCGCTGGCGGCACAGGACCTTGAGTATCGGGCGCCGCATTCGCTAAAGTTCCGCGGGGAATCCCCCTCGTTGACGGCATCATCAGCAGGGAGTCGAAATGGCGTTCAAAAACGGCGGCAAGAACGGCGGCGCCGCGCAACGCCCGACTTTTACCGACCAGGAAGCGCTGCTGTTTCACAGCCAGGGGCGGCCCGGGAAGCTCGAAATCGTTGCGACCAAGCCGATGGCGACGCAGCGGGACCTTGCGCTTGCCTATTCGCCCGGCGTCGCCGTGCCTGTGCTGGCTATCGCCGAGGACGAGGCCAAGGCCTTCGACTACACAACCAAAGGCAATTTCGTTGCGGTGATTACCAACGGCACCGCCATTCTCGGGCTCGGCAATCGCGGGGCCTTGGCGGCCAAGCCGGTGATGGAGGGCAAATCCGTCCTGTTCAAGCGCTTCGCCGACATCGATTCCATCGATCTCGAAGTGTCCACCGAAGATCCCGATGAGTTCATCAACTGCGTCAAGCTCTTGGGTAAAGGTTGGGGCGGCATCAATCTCGAGGATATCAAGGCGCCGGAATGCTTCATCATCGAGCAGAAGCTGCGCGAACTGCTCGATGTGCCGGTCTTCCACGACGATCAGCACGGCACGGCGATTATCGCGGCGGCGGGCCTGATTAACGCGCTGGCGCTGACCAGACGCGAGTTGGCAACGACCAAGCTCGTCTGCAACGGCGCCGGCGCGGCCGGAATAGCCTGTCTCGAACTTCTTCGCGCGATCGGATTTCGGCCGGAAAATCTCATTCTCTGCGACACCAAGGGCGTCATTTACGAGGGGCGCACCGAGGGGATGAATCAGTGGAAGTCGGGCTTTGCGGTGAAGACCAAAGCGCGGACGCTCGCCGACGCCCTAAACGGCGCCGACGTGTTCTTCGGCCTGTCGGTGAAAGGTGCGGTGACGAAGGCGATGGTCAAGTCGATGGCGGCGCAGCCGATCATCTTCGCCATGGCCAATCCCGATCCCGAAATCACGGTGGAGGAGGTCGCCGACGTGCGCTCGGATGCGATTATGGCGACCGGACGCTCGGACTATCCGAACCAGATCAATAATGTGCTTGGCTTTCCCTACATCTTCCGGGGTGCGCTGGATGTTCGGGCGCGCGCCATCAATATGGAGATGAAAATCGCCGCGGCGCAGGCCTTGGCCGCTCTCGCGCGCGAGGACGTTCCCGACGAGGTCGCCGTCGCCTATGGCGCGCGGCCGAAATACGGACCAGACTACATTATTCCGGTGCCGTTCGACCCGCGGCTGATTTCCGCCATTCCGCCGGCGGTCGCGAAGGCGGCGATGGATTCCAATGTCGCGCGGCGACCGATCGCGGACATGGAGACCTATCGCCACCAATTGCGCAGCCGGCGCGACCCGATTGCCGGCGTGCTGCAAGGCGTCTACGAAAGGCTGCGGCGCCGCCCGCGGCGCGTAGTGTTCGCGGAAGGCGAAGAAGAGCAAGTGATCCGCTCTGCCGCGACCTTCGTTCACCAAGGCCTCGGCACGGCGCTTCTGGTCGGTCGCGAACCGCGCGTGCGCGAGACCGCGGAAGCGCTCGGCATCGAGCTTGGCGGCGATATCGAAATCATTAATGCCGCCATCTCGTCGCGCAATTCCGCGTATGTCGCTTACCTCTACGAGCGGCTACAGCGCCGCGGCTTTTTGCAACGGGATTGTCAGCGGCTCATCAATCAGGACCGTAATCACTTCGCTGCGTGCATGGTGGCGCTTGGTGACGCCGACGCCATGGTCACCGGCGTCACCCGAAATTTCTCCGTCGCGCTGCAGGACGTGCGCCGCTGCATCGATCCGAAGCCGGGGCATCGCGTCATGGGGATCTCGCTGGTTCTGGCGCGCGGACGCACAGTGCTGGTCGCCGACACGGCGGTGACCGAAATGCC
>DASPWC010000358.1:0-3160 GCA_035622055.1 Xanthobacteraceae bacterium
CACCCGCGTGGCCGAACTGCAAGGTGAACGCCGCCGAGAGGAGATTGCGCGCATGCTTGCCGGTGCGGAAATTACCGCCGAGGCTCGCGCCGCCGCGGAACGCCTGATTCGCGCGGCGGTCGGCTAATCAGATCATGGCCCGCCGCGCCAAGTCCAATACTCAATCCGTTTCAGACAAGTCGGGTTCGCCGGTCGAAGATCTAACCGAACGGCAATCCACGGCCGAGCATGCCCGGCTCGAGGCCGAGATTGCCGAGCACGACCGGCGCTATTACCAAGAGGACGCGCCGAGCGTCAGCGACGCCGAATATGACGGTCTGCGGCGGCGGTACGAGGCGATCGAGGCGCGGTTTCCGCAACTGCGCACGCTGCAAAGCTTGACGCAACGCGTCGGCGCCGCGCCCTCGGCGCGTTTTGCCAAAGTGCGCCACGCAGTGCCGATGCTCTCGCTCGAAAATGCGTTCGCCGACGTGGACGTGCTCGATTTCGTCGGCCGTATCCGGCGTTTTTTGCGCCTTCCGGAGGACGACGAAATCGCATTTTCAGCCGAGCCGAAGATCGATGGCCTCTCGATGTCGCTACGCTACGAGGACGGGGTGCTCGTCACCGGGGCGACGCGCGGCGACGGCAGCGAAGGCGAGGACGTCACCGCCAACGTGAAAACGCTCGCGGACATTCCGCATCGGCTCAAAGGAAAAAGTATTCCCGCAATCTGCGAGATCCGCGGCGAAGTCTACATGACCAAGCACGCCTTCCTCGCCCTCAACAAACGTCAGGCCGAAACCGGCGGCCAGGTTTTTGCCAATCCGCGCAATTCCGCGGCGGGCTCGCTCCGTCAGAAGGACCCGTCGATCACCGCATCGCGGCCGCTCGGCTTCTTCGCTTACGGCTGGGGCGAGATGAGCGAGATGCCGGCCGAGACGCAGTCCGGCATGATCAAATGGTTCGAGCAGTGCGGTTTCAAGACCAATCCGCTGACCAAAATGTGCCGCTCGGTTGAGGCGCTTTTGCAATTCCATAGGGAGATCGAAGCACAACGAGGCGCACTGGATTACGACATCGATGGCGTCGTATATAAGGTCGACCGCTTCGATTGGCAGGAGCGGCTCGGTTTCGTGTCGCGTTCGCCGCGGTGGGCGATCGCGCACAAATTTCCAGCCGAGCGCGCGATCACGGTGCTCAAGGACATCGAGATCCAGATCGGCCGGACCGGCGCGCTCACGCCGGTCGCCAAGCTCGAACCGGTGACGGTCGGCGGCGTCGTGGTGCAGAACGCGACGCTGCACAATGCCGACGAGATCGCCCGGCTCGATGTGCGCATCGGTGACACGGTGCAAATCCAGCGCGCCGGGGACGTCATTCCTCAGGTGCTCGGCGTCATCAAAGACAAGCGTCCGCGCGGCGCCGAGCCGTACGAGTTTCCGAAGGTTTGCCCATGTCATCTGCACACCGAAGTAGTGCGCGAGCTCACGGCGAGCGGCGAACAAGGCGCGGTTGCTCGCTGCACCGGCGAGTTTGCCTGTCCCTATCAGGCGGTCGAACATCTGAAGCACTTCGTGTCGCGCCGCGCCTTCGATATCGACGGTCTCGGCGAGAAGCAGATCGAACTGTTCTACGAACAGGGATGGATCAAGGAACCGGCCGACATTTTCACGCTCGAGGCACGCAACGCCAAAATCCATCTCCAAGAGGTCGAAGGCTTCGGTGAGACCTCGGTGCGCAATCTATTTGCGGCGATTGCGGCGCGCCGGGAAATATCGCTTGAACGCTTTATCTACGCCCTCGGCATCCGGCATGTCGGCGAGACCACGGCTGTGGCGCTTGCGCGCGGCTACGGCACCTGGAGCGCCTTTCTTGACGCTTGTCTCAAGCTCGCCAAGGGCGACGAGGATACCAAAAAGGAAATGGACGCTCTCGATCAGATCGGCGACACGGTCATCGAGAGCCTGCGCGATTATTTCGGCGAGGCCCACAATCGGCGGCGGATCGAGCGGCTCGCCGACCAGGTGAAAATCCGCGAAGCGGAAAAGCCGCGCAGCGACTCGACCATTGCCGGCAAGACCGTGGTGTTTACCGGCACGCTGGAAAGAATGACCCGCGACGAGGCCAAAGCGTCGGCCGAGCGCCTTGGCGCCAAGGTGTCGGGCTCGGTGTCGAAGAAGACCGACTATGTGGTCGCCGGGCCCAGTGCCGGCTCGAAACTCGCCGACGCCAAAAAACTTGGCGTTACGGTTTTGACCGAGGATGAGTGGACCAAGCTTATCCGCTGAGTCGCAGTTGCCTCGCTGGTTTTATAGGCGTCCCGCCAGTGCCAGGATGATCACGATGATCAATATAAGGCCAAGGCCGCCCCCTGGGTAATAGCCCCAGCCCGCACTATACGGCCAGGTTGGCAGCGCGCCGATCAACAACAAAATAAGAACGATGATCAGAATAGTTCCCAACATGATGTTGCCTCGCATAACAGTCTGCGTCGGCAAAAAGAACGTCGGTGCGAGGCAAAAGTTCCAGCGAGTCTTTAATCGAGGAAATTGTCAGGTCTTTGTTAGCGGCGCGCACGCGCCGGTCAGCCAGTCGCGCGTCTGCGCATCGACAAGCGGCGCGAGCGTGTCGCGCACCCGCTCGTGATAAAAGTCGAGCCACGCCGCCTCTTCGTGCGTCAGCAATGCTGGGTCGATCAGCCGCCTATCGATTGGCGCCAAGGTTAATGTCTCGAAGGCGTGGAGCAGCTTTTCGGCATGCGCGATCAGCGGCGCTTCGGTAACGAGAACGAGGTTCTCGATGCGGATGCCATAGGCGCCAGGACGATAATAACCCGGCTCGTTCGACAGGATCATGCCGCGCTTGAGCGGGGTAACTCCGAGTTTCGAAATCCGCGGCGGCGCCTCATGGACGGAGAGGTAACTGCCCACGCCATGGCCGGTGCCGTGGTCGAAATCAAGCCCCTCGCGCCACAGGAATTGCCGGGCCAGAGGATCGAGTTGCGCGCCTGTGGTGCCGTCGGGAAAGACCGCGCGCGCGATCGCGATATGGCCCTTGAGAACGAGGGTGAAGTTTTCGCGCATATCGGCGCTCGGCGCGCCGATCGCGATCGTGCGGGTGATATCGGTCGTGCCATCCGTGTATTGACCGCCGGAATCGATCAGGAAAAGCTCGCCCG
>DASPWC010000359.1:0-13242 GCA_035622055.1 Xanthobacteraceae bacterium
AGGAAGACGAGCTCGTCTATATCCTCGAGGGCGAAGTGGTGCTGATCGAGGACGACGGCGAGACCGTACTCAAGCCGGGCGACGCGGCGGGCTTCAAGGCCAATAACCCGAACGGTCATCACCTCGTCAACAAATCGAGCCGTAATGCGGTCTATCTGGAAGTCGGCACTCGATCGAAATACGAGCGCGCCCATTATCCCGACGTCGATATGATGGTGGTGCGCAATGACAAGGGCGCGCGCTACACCCACAAGAACGGCGAGCCGTATTCATGACATTCACCAACTTCACTCTCGAAACTGGAGCCGATGGCGTCGCGCTCGTCACCTGGAACATGCCCGGGCGTTCGATGAACGTGATCGATCCGAAGGTGACCGAGGAGCTTTCCGCGATCATCGAGCAGACTGCAACCGACGCGGCGGTCAAGGGCGTGGTCATCACCTCCGGCAAGGATGCTTTCTGCGCCGGCGCCGATCTGACGGTGCTCGAAACGCTGAGCCGCACGTTTGCTGAACTGTCGGCGACTCAGGGCGAAGAGGCGGCGAACGCGCGCTTCTTCGAGGAGAGCCGCAAATGGTCGCTGCTGTGCCGCCGGATCGAGACCTGCGGCAAGCCATGGGTCGCCGCCATCAACGGCACCGCAGTCGGCGGCGGGTTCGAAGTGACGCTCGCCTGCCATTATCGCGTGGCTGCCGATAACCCGAAGACCAGGCTTGGCCTGCCGGAGATCAAAGTCGGCCTGTTCCCGGGCGCCGGCGGCACCCAGCGTGTGGCGCGCATCATGCAGCCGGCCGATGCGCTGCAATTTCTGCTCAAGGGCGATCAGATCGGCGTCGACCGCGCCAAGACCTTGAAGCTCATCGACGCGGTAGTGCCTACCGGCGATCTTGTCAGGACCGCAAAAAGCTGGATCGCCGCAAATTCCACCGCGAAGGCACCGTGGGATGCGGAAGGTTTCAAATTGCCGGGCGGTCCAGTCTATTCCAAAGCTGGCTTGATGGTCTTCACGCCCGCGAATGCGATCTATCGGCGCGAGACTTACGACAACTATCCCGCGGCCCGCGCTATCATGCAGGTGGTGTACGAAGGACTGCAGCTACCCATGGACCAGGCGCTGCGGGTCGAGTCACGATACTTCGCCCATATTCTGCGTTCTCCTGAGGCCGCGGCGATGATCCGCTCGCTGTTCGTTTCTCTCCAAGACATCAACAAAGGCGCACGGCGGCCGGCCGCGATTCCGCGCAAGACTTTCAAGAAGATCGGCGTGCTCGGCGCCGGCTTCATGGGCGCAGGCGTCGCTTACGTGAGCGCGCTCGCCGGCCTCGAAGTGGTGCTCATCGACCGCGATCCGGAAACGGCCGGGAAGGGCAAGGCGCACTCGCAAGCCCTCATGGACGAACAGGTCAAGCGCGGCCGCGCCAGCACCGCCGAGCGTGACGCGTTGCTGGCGCGCATCGCGCCCACGGCCGACTACGTGGCGCTGAAGGATTGCGATCTCATCATCGAGGCGGTGTTCGAGGACCGCAAGGTCAAGGAAGAGGTGACCGGGCGCGCGCAGAACGTCATCGGCGATCAGACGATCTTCGGCTCCAATACCTCGACGCTGCCGATCACGTCGCTGGCGGCCGCGTTCAAGGACCGCTCGCGTTTCATCGGCGTTCATTTCTTCTCACCGGTCGAGCGCATGAACTTGGTCGAGATCATCATGGGCAAAGAGACAGGAAGTGCAGCCCTCGCCTGTGCGCTCGATTACGTGCGCGCGATCCGCAAGACGCCCATCGTCGTCAACGATTCGCGCGGTTTCTATACGTCGCGCGTGGTCGGTACCTACCTGCGCGAAGGCCATTTGATGCTCAGCGATGGCGTGCCGGCGGCGATGATCGAAAATGTCGGCCGTATGGCGGGCATGCCCGTCGGCCCGCTCGCCCTCAACGACGAAGTCGCCATCGATCTGGCTTGGAAGATTCTGAAAGCAACCGAAGCCGATCTCGGCGCAGGAGCCGTGGACCCGCGGCAAAAGGCGCTGCTCGAAGAGATGGTGGAAAAGCGCGGGCGCTTTGGCCGCAAGAACGGCAAGGGCTTTTACGACTATCCGCGGAACGGCCCGAAGCGCTTGTGGCCTGAGCTAAGCGATCTGCAGCCGACGCGGCTAAATTCCGACGCCATAAACATCGAAGTCATAAAGCGCCGCCTGCTCGCGATTCAAGCGCTGGAATCCGCGCGCTGCATCGAAGAGGGCGTCGTCACCGATGTGCGGGAAGCCGACGTCGGTTCGATCCTCGGCTTCGGCTTTGCGCCTTTCACCGGCGGCACCATTTCCTATATCGACGGAATGGGCGTTAAGGCCTTTGTCGCGTTATGCAATGATCTCGCCAAACATTGCGGCGAGCGGTTCAAGCCGTCGAACCTTCTGCTCGACTTGGCAAAGAAGGGCGAGACATTCTATGGCCGCTTCGCACCCGGAAAGCGCAAGGCCGTCGCATAGTTCATGAACGCATATTGCTTCCCAACATGCGCTGCGCATAACGCCGCGAGGGCCTTGCATGGCGCGTGATCAAGTCGACTTGAAGCCGATCGAGCGGCGCGAGGACCTCGTCAACTGGCTTGCCCAGGGCGTCAAACCGAAATCGCAGTTTCGCATCGGTACCGAGCACGAGAAGTTCGCCTTCACGCTCGCGGGACATCGACCTGTGCCTTACGAGGGGCGGCAAGGCATCCGCGCGCTGCTTGAGGGAATGCAGCATCTGCTCGGCTGGCTACCGATCATGGAAGGGCCGAACATCATCGGATTACTCGATGTGACTGGAGGCGGCGCGATCTCGCTTGAGCCTGGCGGTCAATTCGAACTTTCCGGCGCGCAACTTGAAACGGTCCATCAGACGTCGAGCGAGCTGATGGCGCACCTTGCGCAAGTCCGCGAGGTCGCCGCGCCGCTGCAGATCGGCTTTCTCGGCATCGGCATGACACCGAATTGGACGCGCGCTGAAATGCCGAAAATGCCGAAGGGGCGCTATAAAATTATGACCACCTACATGCCGAAAGTCGGCACGCTCGGTCTCGATATGATGTATCGCACCTGTACCGTGCAAACCAATCTCGATTTCTCGTCCGAAGCCGACATGGTGAAAAAGCTGCGCGTCTCGATCGCGCTGCAGCCGATCGCCACCGCGCTGTTTGCAAATTCGCCATTCACCGACGGGAAACCCAACGGCTATCTATCGTTCCGCGCGGAAATCTGGCGCGATACCGACAACGCGCGGTCGGGCATGTTGCCGTGGGTCTTCGAGCCGGGCATGGGTTTCGAGCGCTGGGTCGACTACGCGCTGAACGTGCCGATGTATTTCATCAAGCACGGCGATGAATATGTCGATGTCGCGGGCCAGTCGTTTCGTGATTTGCTTGCCGGAAAATTGGCCGCAATGCCCGGTACGTGGGCGACTATCTCGGATTGGGCCAACCATCTCAGCACGATATTCCCGGAAGTGCGGCTCAAGCGCTACCTGGAAATGCGCGGCGCGGATTCGGGGACGTTGCCGAATTTACTGGCGCTGCCGGCGCTGTGGGTCGGTATTCTTTATGACGACGTGTCGCTCGATGCAGCGTGGGATCTCGTGAAAGGCTGGACTGCAGCCGAGCGCCAATCGCTTCGTGACGCCGTGCCAAAACAGGGCCTCGCCGCCATGGTTCGCGGCCGCACTGCTTTCGAGATTGCGACGGAGGTTCTCAAATTGGCGAATGCCGGATTGGCGCGCCGGAACCGCTTTGATGCCGGGGGCTGCGACGAAACGCGGTATCTCGAACCGCTCCGGGATCGGCTCTCGCGCGGCACGACGCCGGCGCAGGAATTGCTCGATCAATTTCACGGATCGTGGCGCGGCTCGGTCGATCCGATCTACACCGAAGAAGCCTATTGAACATCGCGCCCCTTAATGCTGCGGCTGCCGTGCGAGCGGATGATGGATCAGGTAACAAAAGAATTATTCGACTCGAGCAACAAACGAAATCATCATCATCGTAACCGGTCTTAGTCGGGGAGAATGACGTGCTTGAGCATCATCACAATATCAATTTGAGCCTGAGCGGCATGTGGGATCGTTATCCGGCCATCGGCGATGGGTGGATGCGAAGGCGAGAGAGGCCGCCGGCTAAAGCCGCCATCGCCGACCGGATGACCTCCAAATGACTGGTCTGCGTTTAAGAATCTCACGCCCGACCCCTGACCGGCTGTGCACTCGATCATAAAGGCGGCATAGCGCTGCCGCGGCCGGTCTCAAAAAATTCGCGAGCAACTCGCGGTTTGGATTTTTCATGGCGTCGCCCATCAATGCCGCTTTGTGCGCGTTGCTTGCAGCCGCATTTTGCACGGTACTCGGCTACGCTTTGGCCCGCCACGTATTGCCGCGCGCGGTGGCGCTTGGCGCAGCGCCGGTTCTCGGTTGGGCGATTTTCAGCGCCGCGACGCTGCCAATGCTGACCGCAATTGGATTTTCCGCCATTGCAGTGGCCAGTTTGGCGGCGTTTTGCCTCTTGGTTGCGGGCGGTTCGCTGCTCCTACAAACGGCGCCGCCGGAAGGCGCGCCGCAGCGCGGAATAAGCCCGTGGTGCTTTGTTGCGGCCGGCATCGCAGCGCTTATTCCAGCGGTCGCCATCCTTCCCAAGTTTTCTGCGCGCGGCGTTCACCTTGCCGATCCGATTTTCGATCATTCCAAGATTGCCATCGTCGACGCAATGATGCGGCAGGGGCTACCGCCGGTTAATCCGGTATTCGATTTCGGCGGCTCCGCCGGTCGGCTCGCCTACTACTATCTCTGGCACTTCAGCGCGGCTGAATTAGCGCTGCCGCTGCACGCGAGCGGATGGGAAGCGGATATCGCTCTAACGTGGTTCACCGCCTTCGCTTCGTTGAGCTTGATGATGGCCGCCGCCGTTTGGCTCGGGAAACAGGCGAACGCCGCTATTTGGGTTGTCGCCTTCGCAACCGCCGCCTCGCTGCGCGAGACACTGAAGCCATTGTTCGGCAGCTACACCCTCGAACCGTTCCTGCAGCAACCGACCGGCTTTGCCGGCTGGCTGTACCAATCCGCATGGGCGCCACAACACCTCATGTCGGCATCATGCACTGTCTTGGCGACATTGCTGGTTGCGCACTACGCGGAACGGCAAAGCCTGACGCGCCTCGTCATTTTGGCTCTGGTCGTGGTCGCGGGCTTCGAGAGCTCAACTTTCGTCGGCGGGGTGCCGTTCGCGATTGCCATCCTGGTTGGCGCCCCGTTCTTATTTGGCGACCTCGACGCCAAGCGGCGGCGCGCCGTCGCGACAGGTCTGGTCGCGGCCGCCGTACTTGCGATTTGCCTCGCCGCCCCGTTCATTCGCGATCAGCTCGCCGCCGTTTCGGCGCGTGAGGAGGCGCGCGCGATCGTCCTCCATCATTCCGAAGTACTCGGCAAGTTGTTCCCGCAATCGCTGCGCCGCGTGCTGGATGTGCCGGCCTATTGGCTGATCCTCTTGCCCGTCGAATTTCCGGCGACCTTTATCGCCGGCGCCATCTCACTCATCGTGATGCTGCGAAACGAAGAGGTTGGTCCGCGAAAGACCGCCGTGAAGCTCTTGGTTGCGCTCGCGGCGGCGGGTCTTTCGACGTCCTGGCTGCTCGCGAGCCCGTTGGGCGACAACAACGATCTCGGTATGCGCGCCGTACTGCCTGCCGCCATGATCCTGATCGTGAGCACGGCCGTCGCCATGACCGTCGTGCCCCGCCGCGCAGTCATTGCGGCTATTGCGATCAGCGGGCTTGTGCTGAGCCTTCCCGATACTGTCGCGATGGCCTTTTCCAACGTGAGCGGAACCACCGCTGCCGAGGCGCCAGTCTTCGCTCAGACGCCGGAATTATGGAGCGCGGTGCGGCGATTTGCTTCCCCGACCGCACGCGTCGCGAACAATCCGCTATTCCTGCGGGACGTAACGCCGTGGCCGGTCAATATTTCCTGGGCGCTCATTGCTGATCGCAGTTCGTGCTTTGCAGGGCGCGAATTGGCGATCCCTTTCGCGCCGCTGCCGTCCGATCGCCGGGAGGCGATCAACGCGCAATTCATTCGCCTGTTCGCTGGAGAGGGGACGCCGCACGATGTCGGCGATCTCGCCACCAAGTACGGTTGCGACGTGACTGTCGTCGTTCCGCAGGATGGGGCTTGGAATAATGATCCATTTGCCGGGAGCGCCGACTACCGCCTTGTCGAAAGCCGCGATAACCGTTGGCGGATTTATGCGAAGGTGACTCGGAACGGCAATTGATCAAGCTAAATTCCCGCGAACCAGTTGAAACCCCGTTCGCTCCAGTAGGTCTCGCGAAATTCGTTCGTGACCTCGATCGCCTTGATCCATTTGGCGTTCTTGTAACCGAGCTTTGTTGCCGTCCGCAGCCGCAGCGGATAGCCGAATGGATCGCCGATGATCTGGCCGGCATATTTGGTGGCGAGGATCGTCTGCGGATGCAGCGCAGTCGGCATATCGATGCTTTCGGTGAAATCGTCCGCGCAGACGAAATAAATGTATTTTGCGGTCAAATCGGCGCCGATGCGCCGCAGAAAGTCGCTTAAGTTCGGGCCCGACCACTGTCCGATATAATCCCAACCTTCCACGCAAACATGGCGGATGATGATTTCCTGCTCGGGAAGGCCGTAAAGGCGTTGCGCCGTCCATGGCCGCTTGTCATCGATGCGGCCGGCCAATTCCAGCGTCCAGGTCGCACCATCCACCGGTTTGACGTCCCCAATGGGATAATAGGCATTAAAGCGCGGCGGCTTGGCGACTTGGGAAGGGCTGAAAGTCGGCGCTAGATGGGTCTTACGGAAGATCGTTTGCTGGACGCCGTCGTTCCACGCCGAGACCGCGCGCAAGGCCTTCTGTACGGAATCGATTTCGCTGACGTCGCAGCCGGTCAGCATCGTCAGCGCGCCGAGGCTGACCGCGCCGCGGAGAAGGCCGCGTCGATTGACGTCGCCAACGAGCTTGCGATTTTCCGTCAGAACGCTCTGATTGATCGGCTTGCGCGGCCGAAAGATCGAAGGAGTGCGCGTGCGAATCGCCATCGTATTGTTCCGGTCAGTGCATTGGTTCGATGTTCGGACCGACAGAAACGCCGCCTGCTGTTTCGTCGTCGATCGCCGGACCGCCGGTCAGCATGGCGACGAGACTTTGTGGCACCAGTAAAGCCAGCGTCACATGGACAAGGATGAACGCCACGATGGCGGACATGCAGAAGAAGTGAACGAGGCGAATGTTTTGAAAACTGCCGAACAAATCCGCCAACTCGGAAAATTGCACCGGCTTCCACAGGGCCAGTCCCGAAGTCACGATCAATATGCCGACTGCCATGACGCCGAGATAGAGCACCTTCTGCACGGCGTTGTAGTGCGTAAGGTCGTCATGGCGCAGCCGAAACCGCAGCGCTTCTCCGACCGTCACGAAAACTTCACGAACTGAAATTGGGAACAGTTTGCGACGAAAGCGCCCGGTTGCGATGCCATAACAGAGATACGCTAGCCCGTTGAGCACGAAAATCCACATGCCAAAGAAATGCCACTGCAGCCCGTACTGCGCCCATTTTCCGATCACGATGCTGTCTGGAAAGCGCAGGAAGCTAAAAATGATGTCGTCGTTATAAATCTTCCATCCACTTCCGATCATAATGAAAATAGCAACGGCATTGATCCAATGCATGATTCGTAGCGGCAGCGGATGAAGCCGGCTCGTTTTATGCGTGAGCGATACGGCGGCCGATGTTGGCATGGAAGATCGCAACCTGATTCAGCTGGAACTGTAATCCCGCGATGAGACTATTCACAATCAAAGACGGATCACAAAACCGCGCTGAGTGCTTGATCGCGCGTTGACGAAGGCACGAGGCGAAGGCGGTAAAGATCGCGATCATGAACAGATTGCCGTCGCACAGCCCGGGTCGTTTGATCCGAGCTGATTATCACGAGTTTGTGAAGCCGATAACTTTTTAGTGTTTCGAGGCTTGATAAGGGTGTGGCGTAAGTGATTGGCGCTTTGGGGATCGCTTTGGCAAACAGTTCTTATTGCGTTGCTAAATGAATTGCGGGGCATCGCATGATTCGTGCGCATCGATTCAAGGGAAATTCGGTTCCAAACGGCGCGGAATTGAGTGACGCTCATTCCGGCGCATCTTGCGGCATGGCCTTCATGGCGAAAGCATCCGCACCCGGGCGAACCAAAACGCGCCTGGTGCCGCCTCTCACGTTCGCCGAAGCCGCCGACCTCAATACGGCCTTCTTGCGGGACGTCGCCGAAAATCTTCGGGTTGCGTCCCGACACGCCGCGATTACCGGCTATGCGGCCTACGGTCCGCCGGGTTCGGAAGGCTTCTTCCGCGAGATCCTGCCGGAGTCGATCGGCTTGCTCGAGGCGTGGTTGCCGAATTTCGGCGATTGCCTGTTCCACACCATCCGTGAGATTCTGCGCCGCGGCCACGGCTCCGCCGTCGTACTCAATTCCGACAGCCCCACTTTGCCGCCGGCCTTCTTGTTCGAAACAGCCGAGGCTTTGGCGCGGCCGGGTGATCGCGCGGTCCTCGGTCCCTCGACCGACGGCGGATATTATCTGCTCGGGCTCAAAGCCGCGCACCGGCGCATGTTTGAAGATATTGCTTGGAGCACCGAACGGGTGGCCGAACAGACTTTGCGGCGCGCCCGCGAGATCGATCTTGAAGTTCACATGCTGCCGGCTTGGTACGACGTCGACGACATGGAAGGCTTGCGCCGTCTCTACGGCGAGATTTGCGGGCCGGAGGTTTGCAGGCCAGACCTGGAAAGTCGGCAACGTGACGGAGCTGTTCCGCATCGTGCGGAGCAAACGGCGGCATTGATGCGGAAGCTCGCGCGCGGCCGCGACTTCGTGCATTCGCCGGCTGTTGTCTTAGAGGCCGAGGTGGCGCGCGCCTGACTAGGTGACGCGCGGCCAAGTTTTCAAGGGATGAATCGATAATGCAAACGGTGACGACGAACGGTCCGGTAGACCCGAAACGCTATTTTGAAAACGTTCGGACCGACGACGATACTCCGGAGCGCGATCCGGTCTGCCTTTATTTGGAAACGACGAATCGCTGCAATCTCTTGTGCACGACGTGTCCGCGCACTTACGAGGAGCTCGAGCCGCCTGCCGACATGAGCTGGGAGCTTTTCACCTCGATTGTCGATCAAATTCCGCATCTGCACCGGGCGGTGCTGCATGGCGTCGGCGAACCCATGCTGGTCAAGCATCTGCCGCGCATGGTCCGCTATCTCAAGGACCGCGGCACCTATGTCTTGTTCAACACCAACGGAACGGTGCTGAACGATAAAAACGGCTGGGCTTTGATCGCCGCCGGGCTGGACGAGCTGCGCGTGTCGTTCGACGCCGCCAATGCCGAATCCTATCGCGCCATACGCGGGAAGAATTATTTCAATCGCATCCTAAAAAATGTGCGGGCCTTCCGCGAATTGCAGGAACGCGAAGGCCACCTTAAACCGCGCGTTTCGGCGTGGCTAACCGGCTTGCGCGAAACCATCGAGGAACTGACCGATTTCGTGCGTGTTGCGGCCGAGACCGGCGTCAAGGAAGTCCACCTGCAGCGGCTCGTCTTCTTCAAGGAAAACGCCATCGGCATGGCGCGCCCCGATCAGGCGCTGTACGAGCAGCTCTCCGCGGAGGAAGCGGTCCATATCGACCGCGCAGCCGCGCTCGCCGAGACGTTCGGCGTCACGTTCAGCGCGTCGGGCGGCGCATCCGAGCCGGGTGTCAGCCTCAGGCGCGCCGACAACGACTCACCGTGGTCGCTGTGCCGGCGGCCTTGGACGGTTATGTACTTTACCGCCAATGGGCGCGCGCTGCCGTGCTGCATCGCGCCGTTCTCGCAGCGCGGCTACGAGAACTACACGCTCGGTGATGCCACGCAGCAGACGCTACGCGAGATTTGGAACGGCTCTGCCTATCGCGAATTTCGCAATGCGCTTAAATCGGATAGGCCGCCGGAAGCCTGCGCCGGCTGTGGCTTGCGCTGGAGTTTGTAGCGGATTCATCCGCGCACCCGTGACCCTTCCTAGGGTCAAGACTCCTAACCTTGGCGATCGACGGCGTTTTCCCAAACGCTTTTGTGAGTTTTGACGCTAAAGCGAAATGATTTTAGGTTGATTTCGCCTTAGCGCGCCGGGGAAAAGGCCAGCGTGAGTAACGATACACGAGACGGAGATTCCGAGCCGGCGCGGCCCGTCACCGCGATCATCATTCCCGCGTTCAACGAAGCGGAATCGATCGGCGCGGTCGTTGCCGAATTGCCGCGCCCCCTTGTCGGTCGCGTGCTAGTCGTCGATGGCGGCAGCGGCGACGGCACGCCGCGGCGGGCGCGCGAGGCGGGAGCGGAGGTGATCGAAGTCGGCCGTGGCTACGGCCTCGCTTGTTTGACCGGCGCCCAAGCAGCCGAGGGCGCGGATATCCTTGTCTTCATGGACGGCGACGGCGCCGACGATCCGGCTGGTATCGCGGCGCTGATTGCGCCGATCGAAGCCGGCACGTGCGATTTCGTCATCGCTTCGCGCGCACGCGGCGCGCGCGAGCCCGGCAGCATGGCCTGGCATCAGCTTTTGGCCGGCCGCATTGCCGGCTTTCTCACACGGCTCCTTTATGGTGTCCGCTACACCGATATGTGCGCGTTCCGCGCCATCCGGCGCGACATCTTGCTCCGCCTCGGTATGCGCGAAATGACTTATGGCTGGAACCTCGAAATGCAGATGCGGGTCGCGCGGCTTCGTCTGCGCGTGCGCGAGGTGCCCGTGTCGTATCGCCGTCGGCACGCCGGCCAATCGAAGGTCGCCAGCTCGCTCTCCGGCTCGCTCAAGGCCGCGACGCATATTCTCTCGGCCTTCGCCCGCGTCGCGATGCAGAGGCCGAACGCGTCATTCCGGAGCGCCGCGCAACGGCGCATCTGGAATCCATAACCGCCGATCCATCGGATTATCGATTCCGGTTTACTCGCTGCGCGAGGACCCGGAATGAACGCCTGGAGCCTCAGTGTCGCTGCAGCCCGTCTGGGGAACGTAGCCTGTATTTATCCCGTCAGAATCTGCTGATCGGGATCGAGCAAAAACGCCCAGACCGCGGCGCCGATGACCAGCAGCGCGGCGGCGACGATAAACGGCGCCTGCCAGTTGCCGATCTGCACCAGCACGCCGAACACGATCGGCGAAATGGCGCCGCCGATATTGCCAGCCATGTTCATCATGCCGGAGACCGTGCCCGAATACTTGCCGCCGGTATCCATCGGCACCGCCCAGGACGGGCCGATAGTGCATTCCAGAAAGAACATCGATGCGGTTAGGCAATAAACGGCGGTAAGAGCATCGTCGGTCAGCGCCGCCGGCACGATGAAGACGGCGCAGCCGAGCAGCCCGACGATCGCCACGACGCGGCGTCCGATTTTGGCGCTGCTGGTGACCTTCAAAAGGTAGTCAGTCGCGACACCGCCCACGGTGTCGCCGATCACGCCGGCCCAAAGCGGCAGCGACGCGTACAATCCGACCTTGAGCAGGGTGAAATGCCGGAACTCCACCAGATAAGACGGCAGCCAGCTGAGAAAAATCCACAGGCAGTAAACGTAGGTGAAATAGGCGGCCATAATCGCCCACATATTGGGCGAGCGGACGAGCGTGCTCCACGGCACGTTGGTTTGCTTGGCGACCGGCGGTGGCTTGATCTCCCCTTTGTCGTCGACGCCGCGGATCCGTTCGAGCTCGGCCCGATTAACGAGCCCATGGTCCTCCGGAAAGTTGCGGTAGGTAAGGCCCCACCACAGCGACCACAATAATCCGACCGCGCCGCAAATCAGGAACACGGTGCGCCAGCCGAATTGCGTCATGATCAGCACGACAAGCGGCGGCGCAATCGCGGCGCCGAGTCGGCTCGCGCTGTGGGTGACGCCTTGCACCAGGCCGCGTTCGCTTTGCGGATACCAAAGCTGCATGGCGCGCGTCGCGCCGGGGAACGCGCCCGCTTCGCCGACGCCAAACAGGAATCGCACGACGATGAACGAAACGGAGCTGAATGCGGCGGCGGTCGCCGCGGTCATCACCGACCAATAGGTGACGATGCCGGTCAGCACGCCGCGCGCTCCCAGCCGATCCGAAAGCCAGCCGCCGGGAACTTGAAACATCGCGTAGGCCCAAACGAAAGCGCTGAAGATCACGCCCATGGTGATCTTGTCGAAGCCGAATTCCTTGCTGATGAGGGGCGCCGCCGTCGAGATGTTGACGCGGTCGAGATAAGTGATGAGGTACATCACGCTGATCATGAGCAGGACATACCAGCGGCCTCGGCTTGCTGCGGCGCTGCCGGCGCCGCGCGCGCTCGGAGCGGCAGTCCGAACGGCGCCGCGATCGACCACTTGATCGGCCATGAGTTTCACTCCCAATCGATACTTTTTTTGGACGTTTTATAACCTGCCTGCTTATCGCCGCCTCGGCAAGCGCACGCGATGCCGCGGCGCTATAGTGCCCCTTCGCCGGCCCGCCGAGGATGCCGCATGCGCTACAGCGGCCACGCCGCCAACGAACGAACCTTTCTCGCCTGGGTGTGCACCGCGATCACGGTCATGGCTTTCGGCTTCCTCATCGAGCGGTTCGATCTGTTCTTGCGATATCTGGCGCCGCAATTGGCGCAGCGGCAGGTCACGTCCCAGTTCGCGTTCCATGGGCAAGCCTTCGCGAATTGGGCCGGTCTTGCCTTCATCGTGCTCGGCGTGGCCATGATCGTCCTCGCGGGCTTGCGCTTTCGCAAGACCGCGAAGGAGATCAAAAGCGACGCCGAAGTGGCCGGCCCCGGCGAGCGCTTCGATCTCGCGCTCGCCGCGCTGATCGGTTTGCTCGGCGCCTCATTGTTCCTTTATATGATCCATGCGGTATTGCCGACGCTGTAGCCGCATCAGCATTAGGGAAAGCTTCGCTTGGGATTCGTCGTCAAAGAAATATTCAAGACGCTGCAGGGCGAGGGCGCGCTGGCCGGGCGTGCGGCGGTGTTTTGCCGTTTCTCCGGATGCAATTTGTGGAGCGGCCGCGAAGAGGATCGCGCGGCGGCGATCTGTCGGTTCTGCGATACCGATTTCATCGGCAGCGACGGTGACGGCGGCGGCCGCTTTGCGACGGCGGAGGCGCTGGCCGATGCCATTTTATCGGCATGGGGGCGGGGTCTCGA
>DASPWC010000360.1:0-2771 GCA_035622055.1 Xanthobacteraceae bacterium
TGGCGTCTAGGTATCCTTCCGGGACGTCCAGCGCAAGGGGAAAGCGAGCCGCCGAACACCGGCCGGAGCTTTAGATCGGACGACTTGAACCGCGGATTCTGCACGGCTCGGCCAGACGCCTAATAGCCGATTTGCCGCGCGGCCTTTTCGCGCGGTCGCTACGAGCCAGGGGCCGATTGCGATTTGGTTTTGCTTATTTAACTTTTTAACTTGGCGACTGCGTTGGCGTCTGTTACCCAAAATTTCGGAAACTCGCCGCGGGGTTCCGGATCGTTGGGTAACGCCTGCGGCGCCTTACCTGGTTACTTCCGCCGTGGATTATTGCCACAACAACGGCGAGAGTATTTCGTACGCGAAATATTTCCGGTGGCGGAAAAACTTGATTTAAACGCCGACGATCGGTTCCGTTGCGATCGAGCGGTTTCATCTTAAGAGACGGTCAAGAGACAAATCATGTCGGCACAAATCGAAAAGATTGCGTTGTTTATTGACGGCGCCAACCTCTACGCAACCGCAAAGTCGCTCGGCTTCGACATCGACTATAAGCGGCTGCTGCGGGAGTTTCAGTCGCGCGGCTATCTAGTGCGCGCATTTTACTACACCGCCGTGATCGAGGATCAGGAATACTCCTCGATCCGGCCGCTGATCGATTGGCTCGACTACAATGGCTATACGGTCGTGACCAAGGCGACCAAAGAATTCGTCGACCAGACGGGCCGGCGCAAGGTTAAAGGCAACATGGACATCGAGCTTGCGGTCGATGCCATGGAGATTGCTCCGCATATCGACCAGATGGTGCTGTTTTCAGGCGACGGCGATTTCCGCTCGCTGGTGGAGGCGGTGCAGCGGCGCGGCGTGCGGGTCATGGTGGTGTCCACCATATCGACGCAGCCGCCGATGGTCGCGGACGAACTGCGCCGGCAAGCCGACCAATTCGTCGATATTCTCGAGCTGCAGTCAAAGATCGGGCGTGATCCGACCGATCGGCCGATGCGGGAGCCAAGGGAAGCGCGCGACATGCGCGAGCCGAAGCATACGCCGCAATTTCTCCAGCGCAGCCCAAGCCCAACCGCGCAGCGCGTCGAAGCCGAAGACGAGTTCGAAGACGAATAATTTCCATGATGCGCCCGAGCGGCATGCCCGGCCGCGATTGCCCGCGTTGCCCGCGGCTCGTCGCCTTTCGGGATTCCTGGCGTCAGCGAGAGCCAAGCTGGTTCAACGCGCCGGTCGATTCGTTCGGTCCGCTCGATGCGCGATTGCTCATCGTCGGTCTGGCCCCCGGATTGCGCGGCGCCAACCGGACGGGACGGCCGTTTACCGGCGACTACGCCGGCGACCTGCTCTACACGACGCTCGAGGACTTTGGCTTCGCACGCGGCAACTATCGGGCCCACGCCGACGACGGGTTTGAACTCGTCGATTGCCGCATCACCAATGCGGTGCGCTGCGTGCCGCCCGAAAACAAGCCGACCCCGCAGGAAATTGCAACCTGCCGCGACTTTCTAAAGGCCACCATGGCCGAAATGAGCGAATTACGGGCCGTCGTCGCCCTGGGGCGCATCGCGCATGACACCTTTGTCGCGGCGCGCGGCGCGCGGCGATCGGAATTTCCATTCGCGCACGGGCGGGCGCATTTAATGGCCGCCATCACGCTGATCGACAGCTATCACTGCTCCCGCTACAACACCAATACCGGCGTGTTGACGCT
Organism: Xanthobacteraceae bacterium; assembly: GCA_035622055.1. Taxonomy (GTDB): domain Bacteria; phylum Pseudomonadota; class Alphaproteobacteria; order Rhizobiales; family Xanthobacteraceae; genus BOG-931. The sequence goes on from DASPWC010000360.1 coordinate 1,709, forward strand.
GCAAATGTTTCGCGACGTGATCGCACAGGCGCACAAGACGATCGACGCGCAGAACTAGGCCTCGCGGCGAAGCCAGGCAACGACTTCCTCCGCGTTCTTGTCCGGCGGAAAAACCGGATAAAATGTTTTAGCGATGACGCCGTCGTCGATAATTAGCGCCATGCGCTTGAGCAGCGTCATTCCCGAAGTCGTAAAAGTCGGCAATCCGAGCGCGCCGGCAAGCTTGAGATCGGCATCGGAAAGGATGGCAAAGGGCAGATGCAAGCGCTCGGCGGCCTCCCGCTGGTACGCGGTATCTTGAGTCGAAAGGCCATAGACATGGCTGATACCGAGCGCCCTTAACTCGGCAAAGTGATCGCGAAATCCGCAGGATTGCGGCGTGCAGCCGCGCGCGCCCGGTATCTGATCCCAGCCCGGCGGGGCGTCGATTCCAGGCACTCCCGTTCGCGGATAGATATAAAGTACGCTGCGACCCTTCAGTTTCGACAGGTTGACTGAGGGACCGCTCGTTGCCGACAGCGCAAGGTCCGGCAGTGCCACGCCGGTGAGATGCCGCGCCGCCCCATCATCCTGGGGAGCCGGAATATCCGCCGGCAGAAAATGAGGATTGTGCGTGCCCGGCGCCTCGGCCATAGCTCACCTGCTTTTCTCGATTCACTTTTGTCGCTTCAATCTTATCATCTCATCGCGCGTATGACATGAATTCCATCAGCGAACCATCGGGGTCGCGGAAATAAACGCTCGTGCCCGGCCCCTTGGCGCCGAACCGCTGCATCGGTCCGCTTTCGATGCGGATGCCGCAGCGTTCCAGGTGAGAGATCGCCTCCTTGATCGGCCCAATCCATTCAAAGCAGAGATCGCTGTTGCCCGGGGCGACGGGAAGCCGGGCCACCTCCGCCGGTTTCACGCCCGGCCCATGCACATTCAGCTGTTTGTCGCCGAAGCGATAGGCGTAACCCGTCGGCCGCGCCACCAGTTCGGCGCCTAGTACCGTCGTGTAAAAAGCATTCGAGCGTTCCCAATCGGTAACGTGAATGACGCAATGATCGAGTTTTGTCGGAAT
>DASPWC010000361.1:0-3616 GCA_035622055.1 Xanthobacteraceae bacterium
CAGCCATTGGCAGACCGAGAATATCCCCCTGTTTCAGGCTTCGATGCTGGAACTCGGGGTGCTTGGGGCTCTGGTTATCATTCTGATCGGGTCGATTTATGTGATCCGCTTGCCGTCGCGGGCACTTGAGCAGGATTCTCAATAGAATCGGAAACGAGTTGTCGGCGCAGTCACGCCGGGGTGTGTGCCGGGCGATCTATCGAAATTCGAACGCCGGCGAACGGGTCACAATAGAGCCCTTAAAGAATTCGTTTGCCGGTGCAATTTGCTCGCGGCGCTGACAGTGTTGTGAGCAGGGAAACTGCAGTTGGTCCCGACATGATCCGTGGATCAAATTTGCGGCGGAGGATTAGCTTGTTAGGCTAGTGAAGTGATGGCACATTCTCCACCACACCTTGGCGTCCGCCTTGGAGCGAAAAATTCGAAAGCCATCAGCATATCCGCCATGACTTTAGCCTATCCGTTCTCTGCGATCGTTGGACAGGAAGAGATGAAGCTCGCGCTCCTGGTAGCGGCGATCGATCCGTCGATTGGCGGTGTCCTCATTTTCGGCGACCGGGGCAGCGGCAAATCAACCGCGGTACGCGCACTGGCGTCCCTGCTGCCGAAAATTGCTGCGGTCGCGCAATGCCGCTTCGGCTGCGATCCCGATGATGAACCGGCGCTTTGCGATGAATGTCGCAACGAGCTCGCGAAGGGACCGCTTAAAGTCGGCCAGATTAACGTTCCTGTCGTTGATTTGCCGCTTGGTGCAACAGAAGATCGCGTTGTGGGTGCGCTCGATCTCGAACGCGCGCTATCGCAAGGCGTGAAAGCCTTCGAGCCTGGCCTGCTCGCACGAGCCCATCGCGGCTTTCTTTATATCGACGAAGTCAATCTGCTGGAGGACTACCTCGTCGACCTGCTACTCGATTCCGCAGCGTCCGGCGAGAACGTTGTAGAGCGCGAAGGGTTGAGCTTGAGACATCCATCGCGCTTTGTTCTGGTTGGGACCGGCAACCCCGAGGAGGGGGAGCTTCGGCCGCAATTGCTTGATCGCTTTGGTCTTTCTGTTGAAGTTCACACGCCAGAAGATCTTTCTGAACGTATTGAGGTGGTGCGCCGACGCGACGCGTTTGAGCGGGACTCGGCCGCCTTCGTCGAAAAATGGAAAAAGGAAGATGGACGATTGCGCCGGCGCATTATCGCTGCCCGTGCCGCCCTTGACGCTATCGAGGTATCCGATGCGGCGCTCAAGCGCGCGGCGCAACTCTGCATCAGCCTGGGAACAGACGGCCTTCGGGGCGAACTGACGCTGATACGCGCCGCCCGGGCCGCGGCAAGCCTCGATGCGGAGAAGAAAGTCACCGACAAGCATTTGCGGCGCGTGGCCGCGCTGGCGCTCCGTCACCGATTGCGCCGCAATCCGCTGGACGATGCGGGCTCGACGGCGCGAATCGGGCGGGCCGTAGCTGACCTATTCGGCGCATGATCGCCCCCCTCGATCGCCCTCGATCGGTCTGGCCGAATGCGGTCCATGCGGCCGCGTTATTTGCTGTTGATATGCAAGGTATTGCCGGAGTTAATCTGCGCGCGCGACCCGGGCCGGCGCGAGAGGCGTGGCTCGAATTGCTACGCGAGCTTCTGCCCGCGTCTTGTCCGATCCGCCGCGTGCCCTATCACGTCTCCGATGAGCAATTGCTCGGCGGACTCGATCTTACCGCGACGCTGCGCAGCGGCCGTCCGGTTGCTGAGCCCAGCCTGTTGGTCCGAGCCAACGGAGGCATTCTCATTCTGACCGGAGCGGAGCGTGCGTCCGCAGCGCTCGCGGCGCATATCGGCGCGGCGCTCGATTCACATCAAGTGAACGCGCATCCCAAGTGGATTTGCGGCCCGAGCCCGACACGAGTCGGCCTTGTAATGCTTGACGAAGGCATCGACGATGAAAAACCGCCGTGGGCGCTGCTGGATCGGGTCGGATTCCATCTCGATCTCAACGATGTTCGCTGGGGCGAGATCGTCAGCGGCGCCTTCAGTTCTGACTCAGTCATTGAGGCGCGTCGGCGCCTCGTAGAAGTCGATATCGGCGACGATGTCTTTTGTGCGTTGTGCGAAGCGGCCACGGCTTTCGGCATCGAATCCCTCCGCGCGCCACTGCTTGCAGTCCGTACAGCGCGGATTGCCGCTGCGCTAGCCGGTCAGTGCGTCGTCCGACGAGAGGATGCAGCGCTTGCAGCGGCCCTTGTACTGGCGCCACGCGCGACAGTGATCCCGCAATCGGGGCCACCATCGCCGGAAACTGAACAAGAAACTTCGGATACAAACGTCTCTGACGACTCGCATGGTCGGGAGCGCGAAGTGGAGGCTCAGGGCGCTGCCGACAACCATCAACTTACCGAGGTCGTCGTCGAAGCAGCGCGGTCGGCAATGCCGCCAACCTTGCTGGCGCAATTGCAGCGCCCCGACGCGCGTATCGCGCGTGCAAACGCGGCCGGGCGCGTTGGCGGACCAATTTCATCGCTACGGCGAGGTCGGCCGGTGGGCGTGCGCCGAGGCGAACTGCGAGCCGGTGCGCGGCTCAACGTTATCGAGACGCTCCGCGCCGCGGCCCCTTGGCAAGCGCTGCGCCACCGCGAAATCGCTCAGTCGCATAAACGGGCGGCGGAGCTGCGAAGAGTCGAGGTCAGGCGCGACGATTTCAGGATCACACGGCTTGAGCACCGCAGCGAAACCACCAGCATTTTTGCCGTAGACGCTTCCGGCTCCTCCGCCCTGCATCGGCTCGCTGAAGCGAAGGGGGCCGTCGAACAGTTGCTGGCGGATTGCTACATCCGGCGCGACCATGTCGCGTTAATCGCGTTCCGCGGCCGGAGCGCCGAGCTGATCTTGCCGCCGACGCGCTCGCTCGCTCGCGCAAAACGCAGTCTCGCCGGTTTGCCCGGAGGAGGTGGCACGCCGCTTGCGACCGCGATCGATGTAGCAACCACGCTCGCCACCGCACTCCGGCGCAGGGGACAATCGACGGTGATCGTGCTCTTGACCGATGGGCGAGCCAACGTCGCACGTGACGGCACGCCCGGCCGCGAGAAGGCGGCTTCCGATGCGGTGGACGCGGCGCGCGTCTTGCGTTCCGCCGATATTGCAGCTCTCGTGGTTGATATTTCCCCGCAACCGAATGCGTCGGCGGAGCGGCTGGCGGTCGAAATGGGCGCTCGTTACTTGGCGTTACCTCAAGCCGATGCAAAGAGTCTTTCTCTGGCTGTGCAATCCGCGTCCGTTGAACCGAATGGCCGCAGCGCCGTTATGATGAGGAACTGACCAAGGGGAACGGTGCCATGACACAGTCGCTGACATTGCCGTTGGCGCTGCGTGGGGAACGCCGTGAGGTGGACGGCCACGCGGGGCGATTGAGCTTTTATTGGTCCGCGCCTGCGGCGGACGCGATCCCTTTACTTCTCGTTCACAGCGTCAACGCGGCTGGCTCCGCTTACGAAGTACTTCCGCTCTACGACCATTATCGCATCAAACGTCCCGTTTACGCGCTCGAATTGCCAGGTTTCGGCTTTTCAGAGCGAAGCGATCGCAACTACACGCCCCGGCTGATGACCGAGGCAGTGCATGTCATGCTGACAGAAAT
>DASPWC010000362.1:0-3071 GCA_035622055.1 Xanthobacteraceae bacterium
CAGCAATGGACCTTGAATCTCCTTGATCTCGGCCACGGTTCCGATCGGCGTCATGATTCCATTGCCGGCCCTGACCCTGAGATTTCGGATGTCGTCAGCGGTGGCCCGGTATTCCGGCAGCGCCTGGGTGTAGACCTGGAAAACGTGTCCGAACTTGCTGAACTGAGCCGCGTAGTCCGATCCGACATAGGTTGCCAGGGCGGCAAACACGTTACCGGTCGTAATGCCGAGCGTTTCTGCCTTGATGCGGTCGACCGTGACTCTGAACTGGGGAGCGCCGGCCCTGAAGCTGGTGCTCACCCTTTGCAGACCCGATTGCGCATTGCCGTCTCTGATTACGGCGTCCGCCAGGCTCTGCAGCAACGCATAGTCGAAATCGCCGTTCCTGATCTCGACCTGCATCGTAAAGCCCCCGACATTGCCGATGCCCTGGATCGGCGGCGGGGCGAGCGCGAACACCATGGCTCGCGTTACGGTTTGCAGTGACCGATTCAGATTCTGAGTGATCGAGCGTAGATCCTGCCCCTTCTGCTTGAGTCGGCTGTTCCAGTCATCGAGGACAACGAAAGCGACCCCCGCATTCGCGAGACTTGCGAAATTATCCAGAACTGAAATGCCGCTGACGGTCACGACGTGATCGACGCCGGGCACCTTCTTGGCGATCCCCGCGATTTGTAGCATGACCGCGTCGGTACGCTCTTTCGCGGCGCCGTCGGGCAGTTGCGCGCTGACGATCAGATAGCCTTGGTCCTCATCCGGCAGAAAGGCGGTTGGCACGCGCGCCAGGCCCCAGAGTGCAACGACGACCAGAATTAGTGCGAGGAACACCATGACGCCGCTGTGGCGCGTCATTGCGCCGACGAGTCCGACATAGGCCCGCTCGGTCGCGCCAAACACGGCGTTGAAGCCGCGATAAAACAGGTTGCGCCGCTCGACCGGGATCGGCGGCCGCAGCCAGAGCGCGCTTTGCGTGGGTTTCAAGGTCACGGCGTTGATCGCGCTGATAAAGGCCGTGGCGGCGATGACGAGCGCAAACTGCCGATAGAGCTGTCCGGTCAGGCCGGGTATGAAGGCGGCCGGAATAAACACCGACATGAGCACCAGCGTGATACCGATCACCGGACCAATCAAATCGTCCATCGCTCGCCCGGCCGCCTCGCGACCGGGAATGCCCTGTTCGACATAGCGCGAGACGCCTTCGACAATGACGATTGCGTCGTCAACAACGATGCCGATCGCAAGCACGATGGCGAACAGCGTTGCGAGATTAACCGTGAAACCAAGCGCCGCCATCGCGGCGAACGCCCCGATGATCGTCACCGGCACTGTTGTCGCCGGCACCAGCATCGCTCGCCAATCCTGCAGGAACAGGAGAATAACGATCAGCACCAGAACCGCGGCCTCGATCAGGGTCACATAGACTTCCCTGATCGCGGCTCGCACGAATTTCGTGGTGTCGTACGGGATCAGATAGTTGACGCCCTGAGGGAAGCTTTTGGCGAGCTCGTCCATCTTCGCCTTGACCGCGTCGGCGACCGCAATGGCATTGGCGTCCGGCAACAAAGAGATGGCGATTCCGGCCGCCGGCCGGCCGTCGAGATTAAAAGATTGGCTGTAGGTTTGGGCGCCGAGTTCGACACGGCCGATGTCGCGGATTCTGGTGATTTGGCCGCCGCTTGTGCCGGTGGCCTTGACGATGATGTTCTCAAATTCCGTGGGATCGTCCAGGCGGCCTTTGAGGTCGAGCGTATATTGGAAATCCTGGCCCTTGGGCGCGGGCGGTGCGCCGACCTGGCCGGCGGTGACTTGCTGGCTCTGCAGCTGGATGGCGCTGATTACGTCCGCCGGGGTCAGGCCCCGCGCCTGCAGCAGGTCCGGGTTCATCCAAATGCGCATCGCGTATTGACCGGCGCCGAAGATCGTCACGGCGCCGACGCCCTTGAGGCGAGCGAGTTCGTTCTGGATGCTGATAACGGCGTAGTTCGACAGGAACAGGCTGTCGAAGCGGCTGTCCGGCGAAACCAATGAGATGAATTCGAGAAACGAACTCGCTCTCTTGGCGACCGTCACGCCTTGGGCTTGCACTGCGGGCGGCAATGATGAAACCGCCGCAGATACCTGGTTCTGTACCAAGATCTGCGCTTCGTTGGGATCGGTGCCGATGGCGAAGGTTACCGTCAGCGAATACGTGCCGTCGCTCGCGCTCGTCGACTGCATGTAAAGCATGTTGTCCACACCGTTGACCTGCTGCTCGATCGGAAGGGCGACGGTGTCGACCAAGGTCTGGGCGCTCGCTCCCGGATACCGCGTTGAGACCTGGATGGTCGGCGGGACGACGTTCGGGTATTCGGCCGTCGGCAATTGCAGGAGCGCGACCAGGCCGATCAGGACAAAAACCAACGCCAGCACGTTGGCAAGTACCGGCCGGTCGATGAAAAAGCGCGAGATCATGCCGGTGCCTCGGAGCCTTTCATTTCGGTGTCGGCGCGGGTGCGGTTGTCTTGGCGTCGTCTGATTGATCCGCTGCGGCGGACTGCAGCTCGGTTCGCTGCGGTTCGACCTTCGCCCCAGGAAAGGCCCGTTGGACGCCTTCGGTCACGACCCAATCGCCTGGATCGAGACCGGACTCGATGATCCGGAGTTGACCCTGCTGTTGTCCGGTCTTAACGATTTTGCGCTCAACGACGTTGTCGGCGCCGACCACCAACACATAGCTGCCCTCCTGGCTCGTGCCGATCGCCTCATTTCGCGTCAGCATGGCCTTTTCCTGATGCCCGACCGGTCCCCGGACGCGCACGAATAGCCCGGGTAGCAGCGCGTTATCTTTGTTATCGAATATCGCCCGCACCGCGATCGTGCCGGTCGAGGGGTCGACTTGCGGCGAGACGTAGTCGAGATGGCCCCTGTGAGGATAGCCATCCTCATCCTGTAGGCCGATGTCGATCGGAATGGTCGCAAGATATGTCAGATCCGTCGAACTGGTCGGGAGCCCGGCCTTGGCGTTGTTTCTGCGGATCGCCAAATATTGCGGCTCGCTCAGCGTGAAATTGACGTAGATCGGATCGATCTGA
>DASPWC010000363.1:0-2952 GCA_035622055.1 Xanthobacteraceae bacterium
CCGCCGGTGCCTTCGGCGAAAAAAACCTGGTCGGTATCGCCCTGGATATAGGTGACTTCGTTCGGATCGAGCCCAAGCCGGTCGCAGACGATCTGTTTGAACGCGGTTTCGTGGCCCTGGCCCTGATTGACGCTGCCGGAAAAGATCGAGACCGAGCCGGTGCGGTCGAATCTGATTTCGGCGCCTTCGAGGCCGGCGGCGGCCGAACGCTCGATCGTGTTGGAGTAACCGAGACCGCGCAGTTTGCCGTTTTTGCGCGACCGTGCGCGGCGCGCCTCGAAGCCTTTCTTGTCGGCCGCCTTCAGCGCGAGATCCATGTTCTTTTCGAATTCGCCGCAATCGTAAGTGAAGGTCACGCTCGTTTTGAAAGGCATCGCGCTTGGCGGAATGGTGTTACGCCGCCGCAGCTCCTCCGGATCGATACCGAGCTGATCCGCGGCGAGGTCGACCATGCGTTCGATGACGTAGCCGGCCTCCGGGCGGCCGTTGCCGCGATAGGGCCGTACCGGCTGGGTGTGCGTGAACACGCCGGAAACGTCGATATGCGAGGCCGGCGTGCGATAGACGCCGGCCAGCGAGCCGAGATTGCCGGTAAAAGCCGACATGCCGACCTGCATGTAGGCGCCGATCGCCGCAATGATCCTGGCGCGAAAGGCGATGAAGGTGCCGTCCTTGTCGAGCGCGAGTTCGGCCTCGGTCACGTTGTCGCGGGCCTGCGCGTCGCAGAGAAAGGATTCCGAACGCGTCGCCACCCATTTCACGGGCCGCCCGATCAGCTTGGCGGCGAGCAGCACCAGCGCTACTTCGTTATAGACCGCCGACTTCATGCCGAAGCTGCCGCCGATATCGCCGCAGACCACGCGGATCTTGCTGTCGGGAACTTTCAGGACGTATTGCGATAATTCGGTCTGAAAGACATTGGTCCGCTGCAATGTCGTGTAAATCGTGTAGCGGCCGTCGGCCGGCTCGAAAATGCCGATGCAGCCGCGCGGCTCCATTGCCGCCGCGGTGACGCGGTTGATGACGAAGCGATGTTTGACGGCGTGCGCGGCGCGGGCGAAGGCGGCGTCGGTCGCCTCTTTATTACCTTCGATTTGGACGAAGCCGATATTGTTCGGGCAATCGTCCCAGACGAGCGGCGCGCCCGGCTTGACCGCGTCGCCGGTCGAGACGATGGCCGGCAGCGGCTCGTAGTCGACCTCAATGAGCTCGGCCGCATCGGCCGCCTGGTAATAGGTCTCCGCGACGACGAAAGCGACATAATCGCCGATCATCCGCACACGGTCCTCGGCCAGCGCCGGATAGCGCGGCCGATAACCGGGCGCGCCGTCGCGCCGTTGCAGCCCGCCGGGAACCGGAAGGTCGCCGAAGCCTGCCGCCTTGTAGTCGGCGCTCGTCAAAACGGCGAGCACGCCGGGCGCGGCTTTCGCTTTTGAAGTATCGATCGATCGAAGTCGCGCATGCGCATGCGGCGAGCGCAGCACATAGCCGAAGGCCATGCCTGGAAACACCATGTCCGCGACATAGCGCCCGGCACCCTTGAGGAGGCGAGGGTCCTCGAACCGGGGAACCGGCTGACCAATCGCAAATTCACCCATTAGAGCTCATCCATTACGTGTCTCGCATACCCGCGTGTCCGGAGTGCTGAGTTCGAGACATAGGCCCGGGGCTGGGTCTATTGGGGCAGGAACAACGGGTCTTACAACGCTGCAACAGGCCCTTCAATCCGGCGCGGCCCGGGGTTAGCTTAGTAGCGATAAACAAATGCAACCGTCGTCAGAAGCAATGCTCGAAGCTACGGTGCAGACTTTTGAAGCCGCGCTGGAGGCTCGCGCCCAGGCGATGGCGGATGCTTGCACGCGCTGCGGCAAGTGCGTCGAGGTTTGCCCCGTTACGGAGCCCGGCGGGCTCACGGCCGACGAGCTGCAAAATCCTGCTGCGGTGATCGGTGGCGTTGTGGATATCGTGCGCACCGGCCACGGCAACGATGCCGCGCGCAAATGGGCCGATGCCTGCATTCTGTCCGGCGAATGCGTCAAGGCCTGCGACTACGGGGTCAATCCGCGCTTCATCTTGTACATGGCGCGCGTGAGAATGGCGCAGAGCGGCAAGGGCGAAACGGCGGCGCGCCATGACGGCGTCGACGGTTTCCGCAAGGTCGCGCGCGAGGTGACGCATCTATCGCGCATCCAGCTCGATGACGCACTGCTGCAACGCCTTGGGCAAGGTGTGAAGCGAACAGCCGACGCGCCGGGCGACGCGAGTCCTCCCGATTTCGTCTTCTACACCGGCTGCAACGTGCTCAAGACGCCGCACATCGCGCTGCTTGCGCTCGACATCATGGATGCGCTCGGCGTCACTTATAATGTCATGGGCGGCCCGACTCATTGCTGCGGCATTGTGCAAATGCGCGCAGGCGATGTCGCAACGTCCGGGCGCGTCGCCGAAGGCACGATCGACAAGCTTGCGCACAGCGAGACCGGGCAAGTGCTGTCGTGGTGCCCGTCATGCCAGGTTCAGTTCACCGAAACGACCTTGCCGACGATCGAGAAAACGCGCGGTGCGAAACCGTTCGAGATGACGCCGTTCACGCGTTTCCTGCGCAAGAATCTCGACCGGCTGCGGCCGCTCCTTCGCGAACGCGTGCCGATGCGAGTCGCGCTGCACCGCCATCCCGGTATTGCCGGCGTGGTCGAGGCGGCAGAGGATATTTTGCGTGCGGTGCCGGGCGTCGAATTGGTCGATCTGCATCAGCCGGCGGTCGGATTGCAGGCCAATAACATTCGCGTGCTGCCGGCCTATCGCCGCGAGCTGCAGGAACGTGAGCTGAAAGCGGCCGAAGCCGCCGGCATCGACGCGCTGGTCGCGGTTTATCATTCCGATCATCGCGAATTATGCGCGCACGAGCGCGACTATCCGTTCCGCATCATGAACATTTACGAGATCGTCGGC
>DASPWC010000364.1:0-9296 GCA_035622055.1 Xanthobacteraceae bacterium
TGCGACTTCGGCTTGGCGCCTTGCGCGATCCAATCCACGAGTTCGTCGCGCCGCTCGACCGGCGTTAAGTCGATTTGATCACGCGCCATGGGGTCCGGAATAAATGGCGGCGATGATCGTCACGCGGCCTTGCGCTTTTCCGACGGGAAGCGGTGATAGAAGGTGTCGCCCGTTTTTGCCATGTCGCGCAACAGTTTGCACGGTTTGAACCGGCTGCCATACTTCTTCGCCAGCGTGCTGCACAAATCGACGAAGGCCTTTGCACCCATGCCGTCGATATAGGAGATGGTGCCGCCGGTGAACGGCGCGTAGCCGAAGCCGAGAATCGAGCCGACATCGGCTTCGCGCATGTCGGTGACAACGCCTTCTTCGACGCAGCGAGCGGATTCGAGCGCCTGAATCGCCAACAGCCTGTGTTTCAGTTCTTCGACGTCGATTATGTCGGGATCGAGCTTCGTTGTCTGCAAGTCGGCAAGTCCGGGCCACAACCGCTTCGGCCCGCTCTGCGGATAGTCGTAAAAGCCCTTGCCATTCTTGCGGCCGTAGCGCGCGCGCTTCTCGACCATCTCCTCCAGCAGGGCCTTTTGCTTGGCATCGACCATTGCCGGGCCGAGATCCGCCTCGGTCGCTTTGAGAATCTTCCAGGCAAGATCTACCGCCACCTCGTCGGTGAGTGCGAGCGGTCCCACCGGCATTCCCGCCATGCGGCCGGCATTCTCGATCAAAGCCGGCGGCACGCCTTCCGCGAGCATCAGGTGGCCTTCACGGATATAGGTCCCGACGACCCGCGACGTGTAAAAGCCGCGCGAATCATTGACTACGATCGGGGTCTTGCGGATGGCGCGCACGAAATCGAGCGCCGTGGCGAGCGCGGCACCGCCTGTTTCCTTGCCCATGATGATCTCGACCAACATCATGCGCTCGACCGGCGAGAAAAAATGAATGCCGATGAAGCGGGATTGATCCTTGAAGGCGGCTGCGAGCGAGCTGATCGGCAGCGTCGAAGTATTGGAGCCGAAAATCGCCTGGTCGCCGATCACGTTCTGCGTCCGCGAAATCACTTCCCCCTTGACTTTGCGGTCCTCGAACACCGCTTCGACAACAAGATCGCAATCCTTCAGTTCCACGAAATCCGCCGTCGGATTAATGCGCGCCAGCAAGGCATCTCGATCGGCGGTGCTGGCGCGGCCGCGATTGATTTGGTCGGTCACCAGTTTGTGCGAATGACCCTTGCCCTTCTCGGCGGTTTCCGGATCGCGATCGATAAGCACCACATCGAGACCTGCCAGCGCACTGACATAAGCGATCCCCGCGCCCATGAAACCGGCACCGATCACGCCGATCTTCTTCAGCGGCCGCGCTGGAACATTTGCGGGACGCCGCGCCCCTTTGTTGAGTTCCTGCATGGAAACAAACAAAGTCCGGATCATCGCGGCAGCTTCGCGCGATCGTAAAATCTTGGCGAACCAGCGCGACTCCACGCGCAATGCCTGATCCATCGGCAGCTGCAGACCCTCATAGACAACCTGCAGGATCGCGTGCGCGGCGGGATAATTGTCGTAAGTTTCGCGGCGATAAATGGCGTTGGCGGCTGGGAAAACCGTCATGCCAGCTTTCGAATAAACCGGGCCGCCGGGCAATCTAAATCCATCGGTATCCCACGGGGCCTTGGCCGTGCCGCCACTTCTGATCCATTCCTTCGCCACCCGGATGAGATCGCCTTTCGGCACCACGGCATCGACGAGCTTCATCGCCTTGGCGCGATTCAGTTGCACCTGCTCACCCTTGAGCAGAAACTGCAACGCGTCGGATGGCGGCAGCATGCGGGCGATCCGCTGCGTGCCGCCGGCCCCGGGCAACAGACCGATCTTGACCTCGGGTTGCCCGAGGCGCGTGCGGGCATTGTCAGCGGCAATCCGGCGATGGCAGGCAAGCGCCAGCTCAAAGCCGCCGCCGAGCGCGGTGCCGTTGATGGCGGCAACCCACGGCTTGCCGCATGTTTCGATACGGCGGTAGAGCAGCGACAATTTGCGGCTTTCCTCAAACAGGCGCGCGGTCGCCGCGTCTTCGCCTTCCGCGGCGACGAATTCGGCAAAGGTCCGGCTGAGCGTTTCGAGCATTGTGAGATCGGCGCCGGCGCAAAATGTGTCCTTGCCCGATGTGATGACCGCGCCTTTGACGGCGTCGTCGGCGGCAAGCTCCTCGACGATAGCGGAAAGCTCCTCCCTGACCGCAGCGTCTATGACGTTCATCGTGCGCCCGGGCTCGTTCCAGGTCACCAGTGCGATTCCGTCGCTGTCGCGCTCGACGGTGAAGTTGGTGAAGCTCATCGCCGGCACTCACGCATAGGAATCGCCGTTCTTGCGCGTGAAGCGTATGCCCTTCTCGTCACGCGCCGCGATCAGATCGACGTCCGGATATTCGACGCGCTCGTCTTTGGAGCGTGTACCGATTTCGAGATAAACTGCATCGCGCGTCGACTTGTTGATGAGTTGGTGGCCGTTACCGCTGTTGGCTTTGAAGCTCGCCGCGTCGCCGGCCTTCAGCACCGTTTCGCCGGCGTCTTCGACCAGCACGACTTCACCTTCGAGCATGTAGACGAGCTCGTCTTCTTTCTCGTGCCGATGTCGCAGCGCCGACAAAGCGCCGGGCTTGAGCGTCGTCAGGTTGACGCCGAATTGATCGAGACCGGCTGCGTTTCCCAGGCGTTTGCGCTCGCGGCCCTGCACCGCGCGGTCGAATGGCGCCGGATAACTGGTGCGGCTATCGATCGCAAGCCCTGCAATGTCGATCTTAGGCATCAGCTTACAGCCGCTCGATAATCGTGGCGGTACCCATGCCCGCGCCGATGCACAGCGTGACCAGTCCGGTCGTCAGGTCGCGCCGCTCGAGTTCGTCGAGCAGCGTGCCGAGAATGATCGCGCCGGTCGCACCCAAAGGATGCCCCATGGCGATGGCGCCCCCATTGACGTTGACGTTGGAAGTATCGAGCTCGAATGCCTGCAGAAAGCGCAACACCACCGAAGCAAAGGCCTCGTTGACCTCGATCAGATCTATATCCGAGAGCCGCATGCCCGCGGTCCTGAGCGCCTTTTTGGTGACGTCGATCGGCCCCGTCAGCATTAAGGCGGGGTCCGAGCCGATATTCGCGAAGGCGCGAAGGCGCGCCCGCGGTTTCACTCCGATCTTCTCGCCGGCTTCTCTGCTCCCCACCAGCACGGCGGCGGCGCCGTCTACGATGCCGGAGGAATTGCCGGCGTGGTGAACGTGATTGATGAATTCCACTTCGGGATGCGCTTGAATGGCGACCGCGTCGAAACCCGCCATTTCTCCGATTTGCACAAATGACGGCTGTAGCGCGGCGAGCGACTGCATCGTCGTTCCGGGGCGCATGTGCTCGTCCTTTGCCAGAATGATGAGGCCGTTGACGTCTTTAATCGGAACCACCGAACGGTCGAAGCGCCCTTCCTGCCATGCCGTTGCCGCGCGCCTCTGGCTTTCAACCGCGTAGGCATCGACATCGTCGCGCGAGAATCCGTATTTGGTTGCGATCAAATCGGCGGAAATGCCTTGCGGCAGGAAATAGTGCGCAACCGCGATCGAAGGATCGACGGGCCAAGCGCCGCCGGCCGAACCGATGCCGACGCGGCTCATGGATTCGACGCCGCCGCCAATTGCCAATTCCTGCTGCCCGGACATGATTTGAGCAGCTGCGAAATTAACCGCGTCGAGACCCGACGCGCAGAAGCGATTGATCTGCACTCCGGGGACGCTGTCGCCGTAGCCGGCAACCAGCGCCGCCGTGCGCGCAATATCGGCGGCTGCCTCGCCGACCGGATCGACGACGCCCATCACGACATCGTCCACTAGAGCGGTATCGAGATTGTTGCGGCTTTTAATAGCGCCGAGCGTTTGGCTCGCCAAGTTGAGCGCCGTGACCTCGTGCAGTGCGCCATCGACCTTGCCGCGCCCGCGCGGCGAGCGCACGTGATCGTAGATGAAAGCTTCGGACATCCGAATTTCTCCTATCCCTCTCTTCGGCGGAAGAATGAAGAACGGCTAGAACGCATCCGCCGCCAGCGCCATCGTGCTCGCAGCACCCGTCTTGATACGCGCGAGATGCGTGGCTGTGGCGGGTAACATCCGTTCCATAAAGAAGCGGCCGGTCATAAGCCGCTGCCCCATTCGTTCCACGTCGCCGTTACCCCCAGTCGCGGCCCTCGCTTTCGCGGCCTCCGCAATCAAGCACCACATATAACCGAGCGCGACCAAACCGAAGAGATGCATATAGTCAGTGGCCCCCGCGCCGGCATTATCGGGATTACCCAGCGCGTTCTGCAAAAACCACATGGTTGCCTGCTGCAATTCGCCGAGCGCCTGATTGAGAGGCGTGACATACGGCACCATGGCTGGATCGACGGCGCGTTCTTTGACGTAAGCCGCGATCTCGCCGAGAAAGGCCTGCAAGGCCCGGCCGCCATCCTTGGGCAGCTTGCGGCCGACGAGGTCGAGCGCCTGGACGCCGTTGGTGCCTTCATAAAGCATGGTGATCCGCGCATCGCGCACGAATTGCTCCATGCCATGCTCGGCGACGTAGCCATGGCCGCCGAATATCTGCTGGGCGAGAACGGTATTGGCAAAGCCTTGGTCCGTGAGCACGCCCTTAATCACGGGGGTGAGCAGCCCCAAATGATCCTCGGCGGCTTGGCGTTCCTTGGCGTCCGCCGAACGGCGCGCGATATCGCTTTTGAGTGCGGTCCACGACGCCAGCGCGCGAGCTGCCTCATTGAAGGCGCGGATGCTCATGAGCGTGCGGCGCACGTCAGGATGTACGATGATCGGATCGGCGGGTTTCTGCGGAAACTTTGCCCCCGTCAAAGCGCGGCCGGAGAGGCGCTCCTTGGCATACGCGGCCGCATTTTGATAAGCGACCTCGGACATCGCCAAGCCCTGCACGCCGACGCCGAGACGAGCTTCGTTCATCATCGTGAACATCGCCTGCAACCCGCGATTGGGCTCGGCCACGAGCCAGCCGGCTGCATCATCGTAATTCATGACGCAAGTGGCATTGCCGTGGATGCCCATTTTCTCTTCGAGAGAACCGCAGGACACTGCGTTGCGCGCGCCGAGGCCGCCATCGGCCGTCGGCACGAATTTCGGCACGATGAACAGAGACAGTCCCCGCGTGCCCTCCGGCGCACCCTCAATGCGCGCAAGAACGAGATGAACGATGTTCTCCGCCAGATCGTGCTCGCCCGCTGAGATGAATATCTTCATTCCTGTAATCTTGTAGCTGCCGTCGGCCTGACCAGCCGCGCGGGTGCGCACCAAGCCGAGATCGGTGCCGCATTGGGGCTCCGTCAAATTCATGGTTCCGGCCCATTGGCCGGTAACAAGCTTGGGCAAATACAATCTTTTCTGCTCGGCGGAGGCATGCGCCAGAAGGGCGGCTACCGCACCCTGGGTGAGAGCCGCATACATGCCGAATGCCATGTTCGCCGAGCAAAAATACTCGTTCACGGCTTGGGCCAACACCATCGGCAAGCCTTGACCGCCAAATTCGGCAGGCGCGGCGACGCCAATCCAGCCGCCTTCCGCAAGCCTTTTATAGGCGTCCTTGAATCCATTCGGAGTGGTAACGCTGTCATCCGCATTGCGGCGGCAGCCTTCTTTGTCACCGACGCGGTTGAGGGGCGCGAGCGCCGTTTCGCTGAATTTCGCGGCCTCGGCGAGGACCGCCTCGACGACATCCGGCGTCGCTTCGGCGAAGCCCGGCAGATTGTTGTAACGGTCGAAATGAAAGACGTCGCTCAAGAGGAACGTCATTTCATCCACGGGAGCCTTATAGACCGGCATGACTCTCCCTAACCCGACCTGAGCCCCTTCCCCGATGTCCCGATTCCGAAGTTCGCCGCATCCTGTGGCAAGTTCTGGAGCGAACTTCGGCATCGAAAGAGCACTAGCAAGTTACTGATTCTATTGTTGTTTTTGATTTGCAGTTCCTGTAGCGAGCTTTGCGGCAAGAATGATAGGAGCTTCAAATCCACCACGCTGAGCCGGTCGCAACGTAGCCTAGCCGATTTACACACCTCCTACGACGGCGAAATGGCGGCCGCTACGTCCTTTCTCGGCGGCGTTCAGTGCAAGACCCGGCGCAACTTTAACGGCTTGTTTACGCTAATCCGGAAAAGTCGGCACTGAGGACAGTCGGCCGCGCCCGCTTGGTCTTTTGAGTAAGCCTCGGCTCAAAACAGGGCGATTTACGCGTTCCCCCTGAACTGGCTTTGCGCGCAATGAAATCCGGCGGTCCGTGGAACCTCAGAGGCCTCCATCTAGAAGCACACGAAGCCGCCTGCGATGCAGCGCGACGCGCTAGCATGTCGGTCGGAGAGTGGCTCAACGACCTCATCCAACAAAACGAAAACCATAACGGCGGACTGATGGGGAACGCTGACTGCAAAGAAGAAACCGATGGCAATATCGGCCGGCCGGATGAGCCGGCTAGGCCTCACGACTATGAGGCTAGCGGCAGGCAACGCCCACCGCGGAATAGCGGCGAATACGACCGCGAGAACACGCTTGCCCGAGAAGCCTCGCTGGCGCGTGAAGAGTTTGATGACGTTCAATCTCGTCTCGATAGATTGACGTATCAGCTCGAACAGATGGCGCGCGATGGCGCTCCAGCGCGCAGTGCATCGCCTGTCTCGCGATATCTCGGTGCGGAGAAAACCGGCTTCGAACGCCAGCGCACACTGTTCGGTGCGCCCGGTGCCGCGCCGCGCGGCGGGGCTGCATCGCCGGCAAGCTCTCCCGCCGACATCCTGCCGCCAATCGATTTCACGATTATCGAGCAACGGCTGTGCCACATCACGAACCAGATCGAATCGTTGCGGCCACTGCACGATCTTGAAAAGCTTATTGCGGCGTTCCGCGGCGATCTTTTGGAAATAAGCCGCCGAATCGCCGATGCCTTGCCGCGGCAGGCGGTCGATTCGCTGGCTCTGCAGGTGGAAGTTCTGGCGGAGCGCATCAATCATTCGCGCCAATCGGGCACCGACTCGGACGTTTTCGCTGCGATCGAGCGCGGACTTGCAGAGATTCGCGACGCGTTGCGCAGCCTGACAACCGCAGAGAATCTGGTCGGATTTGGCGAATCGATAGGAGCCCTGGCGCAGAAGGTGGATCTTATCATCGCCAGGCAAGACCCGGGGGCAATCGAACAGCTTGAAACCGCGATTGGCGCCCTGCGCGGGATCGTGACGCATATCGCATCAACCGAAGCCCTGGATAAAGTGGCGGAGGATGTTCGCGCCCTTGCCGTCAAGGTGGATACTCTCGCCAACAGCGCGGCTAGCGGACGCGCTGTGTCGGCGCTGGAAAGCCGTATCGACGCCCTCACCAGCGCTGTTCGCGCATCCGCCGAAGCCGGTCATGCGGTGCCGCGCGAACTCGAAAAACTGCTTGCGGCGCTGATCGAGAAGCTCGACCGGACAAGGCAGGCACAGACCGACCACGCCGTCCTTCACCATCTTAATGAGCATGTCGCGCGACTGACCGAGCAGCTCGATCGCCCGCGCAGCGAAATTGGCGAAGACGCAAGCGCGGGGTCCGAACCGGCGGCCGTCGCCGCAATCGCTCGCGATGTCGCCGTGATCAAAAGCGGCGAGCAGCGCACGCAGGATTTGCTCGAGGCGATCCATGGCGCTGTCGAGCAACTTGTCGATCGGTTGGCGATGATCGAACGCGATATTCGTGACGCCGCGACGCGCACCGAACAACAAAATCATCTGCCTGAAAGCACCGCGGGCGAAACGGCGGCCGAACCGACGATCGAGGCCGTCACCGCGAGCCTCGGCGCGACACTAATGACAGTTGCCGCTGGCCCGGAGGCCGCGGATACAGCAGCAGGCGATCCGGACACGCGCTGGCCGCCGATCAATCCGGCCCTCCCGCCGGATTATCCTCTCGAACCGGGGTGGATGGTCGAGGCGGGTTCGCCGTCGTCAGGCGAGCCTACCGGCGCAGCCGAACCGGCGATGGACTTTAACAAGCCGGATCATCCTCTCGATCCGGTATGGATGGTCGAGGCTGGTTCGCCGTCGCCAGCCGAGCCGGCCGGCGCAGCCCAACCGGCGATGGACGTTATCAAGCCCAATCCCATCGACGAGACGGCGGACAAGAGAAATTTTATCGCAGCTGCGCGTCGCGCTACGCAGGCCGCCGCCGCTCCGGTGGATCGTGAAGTCCGTTCCGAAGCGCGCCCACGCGGCGCGCCACGAATGCGCGCCCCGAGCCGGGAACGACGTCCTTCGCCCGTACGCAAGCTGCTCATCGCCGGCCCAGTGATGATTTTCACCGTGGGTTGCTTGGAAATAGGGCTACACCTGCTTCAGGACAGTCGGCCGGCGGCTGAATCGCCCGTCCTGTCGGAACGGCCGTTGCCGCCCCCCGCGATACCGGAAGCCAATGCAAGCGCGGCTCCTCCGCCGGCGGAGCAAGTGGTGGTGCCGGTCCCAGCCGCGCCGCCCACGGGACAAACCGCCGAGCCAGCCGGCAAACCGCAAGATTCGGCGGCTACCGCTCCCGCCGCCCCAAGCTACGGTGCGCCGCCGCAATCGACGGTACCGACTCAAGCGCCGTCGCCGCCGCCAGCGCCGACGGTGACGCTGGCACCGCCGCCAATACCTGCGCCTGCGCCTGCACCTGCACCCGCGCCTGCGCGGGCACCTGCCCCTGCGCCCGCCGCTGCAGCCGCACCGTTTCTTGCACCCGCGCCCGAACCCGGCGTACCTGCACCCGTATCCGCACCCGTACTTGCACCCGTACCTGCACTTGCACCCATCCCTGCATCGGGGGCGGCACCCGCGGCCTCGGCACCGGGATCGGCGGAACACGCGCCCACCGATATTACGGGCTCGCTCGCAAACCTCACGCCACCCTCCGTGTCGCCGCCAGCGCTGGCGCCGGTTCCACCGTCGGAATTCGAAAGTCCGAAGATTTCCAATCCCGAACCCACCGTTGACAAGCTACCGAACGCGATCGGTGGCCCGACGCTGCGCGCAGCGGCAATCGCCGGCGATACCGCGGCGGAATTCGAAGTCGCGGTGAGATTTGCGCAGGGCCGCGGTGTTCCGCCGGATCAGCAACAGGCGGCGCGTTGGCTTGAGCTTGCGGCACAGCAAGGACTGGCGCCGGCGCAGTTCCGTCTTGGCAGCTTCTACGAAAAAGGCATTGGCGTGAAGAAAGACCTTGCCCAGGCACGCGCGCTCTATCTTGCGGCCGCCGACAAGGGCAAC
>DASPWC010000365.1:0-2137 GCA_035622055.1 Xanthobacteraceae bacterium
GCAATCATACCGCCAAGTTCCTCAAGCTCGCCCCAGAGCGCGCGCATGTAGCTATGGCTGTCGATGATTCCGGTTTCGGGAGACCACAACGCGCCGACGCAGAAGAGTTCGCTCTCCATGGCGCGCGCTGCATTGCCTCCGATCATTTCGGTGCCTTCCACGCCGTTTGCTTGCGCCTGAGCGAAGATGGATTCGACCTTCGCCAGCTCGGCCGCGTTGGTAGCGACGACGAGCTTGCCACATTTGCGATGGGGCACGCCGTGAGAGACGCAGAAATCGTACAGCATGCGCCTTCCCCGCACGCAGTGCCGGGCGCGCAGCGTTTCGGTGGGGTAGTAAAGGCCGGCGTGAATCACTTCGCTGTTGCGCGAGGAAACGCCATTGGCGATACCGCCTGTCATTTCGGCAACCGTCACGTCATGGCCGGCGCGCGCCGCCGAGCGCGCAACAGCGAGCCCGACGACGCCCGCGCCGATCACCAGCACCTGCATTTTCGCTTCCGCCCTCGCCTCGCCAAGCCTGCGCTGCGGACGTGCTCGCTTCGCTCGGCTCGGAAATGACTATATAACAGGCCCATAAAGGTAAGAGCCATGGCGGATAACATCGTGCGCATTTGCGCGCAAACCGAAATTGCGCCGGATACCGTCAAGGCATTCGATGTCGGCGACAAGCGGCTCGCGGTCTACAATATTGCCGGAAAGTTCTATGTCACCGACGACGAGTGTACGCACGCCTCCGCGAGCCTGGCCGACGGCATGCTGGAGGGTGATGTGATCGAATGCTGCATGCATCTCGGCGCTTTTCACGTGCCGACCGGCGCGGTAAAAGCTCCGCCCTGCGCGGTGCCGCTGCGCACCTATAAAGTGATGCTGCAAGGCGAAGAGGTCTTCGTCGATCTCGATCGCGACGCCGCCGGAGAATTGGCGTAAAAAGCCCCGCGCCATATTATAAAGACACATTAACGGTGCTGGACTAGAATTGGGGCTTGGACGAAGCGGTAACGAGAGTCAGGCCGAAGGAACAGCGACGATGTATGCAGGACCGGGCGTGAAGACGAGCGCTGATTTTCCGATTCCCGACAACATGAAAGCGTGGGTTCTCGGCAATCCCGGCGAGCTTAAGCTTATCCAGAAGCCAGTTCCGGTCCCCAAGCGCGCCGAAGTCTTGGTGCGCATCGATGCGGTGGCGATATGCGCGACCGATCTCGAAATCATCGAGCACGGTTCGCCGGCTTTGATCCAGGGCGGCAAGCCGTTCAACAAGAATTTCACCCCCGGCCATGAATATATGGGAACGGTCGTGGCGCTCGGTCCCGGCGTTGACGAATACCGCATCGGCCAGCGCGTCACCGTCGAAATCCATGCCGGCTGCGGCCAGTGCAAACGCTGCCGCGAAGGCATGTACACGTCGTGCCTGAATTACGGGCTCAATTACGGCGATGTCGACAAGGGCCATCGCGCCAACGGCTTCACCACCGACGGCGGCTTTTGCGAGTACCAAGTCAATAATCTCAACACACTGATCGCCATCCCCGACGCGATGTCGGACGAGGAGGCGACCCTGGTGGTGACCGCGGGCACGGCGATGTACGGGCTCACTGAACTCGGCGGCCTCGTTGCCGGCGAGAGCGTGGTGGTGACCGGGCCGGGGCCGATCGGGCTTCTGGGCGTCGCGGTGGCCAAGGCGATGGGCGCGTATCCGGTGATCCTCACCGGCACACGCGACAACCGCTTGAAGATCGGCAAGGAGCTTGGCGCCGATCATGTCGTCAACGTGCGCAATGAGAACGCTGTCGATGCGGTGAAGCGGCTCAACGGCGGAAAAGGCGTCGATTACGTGGTCGAATGCTCAGGCGCGCCGAACGCCGTGAACGAGGCGATCCGCATGGTCAATCGCGGCGGCAAAGTTTGCCTCGCCGCGTTCCCGCACCAGGAGACGCCGGTCGACGTCGCCCACATCGTTCGCAACAACATCTATCTCTTTGGCATCCGCGGCGAGGGCAAGAGCGCGACCCACCGCGCCGAGGCCTTTATGTCGCAGAAGCGCTTCGATGCGACGAAAATCCATACTCACACGTTTGCGCTCGACGATCTGCCGACGGCGATCCGCTATGCCAAGGACCGCGTCGACGACGCCA
>DASPWC010000366.1:0-3370 GCA_035622055.1 Xanthobacteraceae bacterium
AGCGAAAACGGGTAGTAGTCGAGATGGAAGTGCAGGAAGTCGAAATCGGATGCGGATTGATAGACGCGTTCCAGCATCAGCATATGGAGCGCGTTGGGATCGCGCACCGCACCTTCAAGGCGCAAGGCGCGTGGCCACACCGCTTCGAGCCGCGCCGATGTCACCGAATCGCCGCTGGCGTAGAGAGTGACCTCGTGCCCAAGCGCGATGAGCTCTTCCGTCAGCCAGGAAACGACGCGCTCGGTGCCGCCGTAAAGCTTCGGTGGGATAGCCTCCGTCAGCGGTGCGACTTGCGCAATATGCATCGAGAAAATCCTTCGATTATTGATGACATTCCTCACCCGTGCGACTACCGACAACGCCGCAACTACAAAATATTTCAAATTATGGAGGGAACTTAATTTTTTCTGCTGCTGGGAACTTTTGTTCCTCCGCCTGCATTAACGAGGACCGCCCGAAATCAGCCCCGCAGCAGACGCCGTAACAAATTGCGCCGAATATTGATGGCAGCGCATGAGAGAGCGGCGGAACACGCAAGGGGCCGCGCTCGTTCAGCCTCTGGCGGGAGTTGCCACCGCGGCAGACTCGCGCAGGCTTCACGGGAGATAGCAAAGCGCATGGCCGAACTAACGGGTTACGCCGCGTCTCCGCTGGCCTTTATTTTGCGTTATGTGCGTCTGCGGCCGGTCTCCCACGCGGCCATCCTCGGAGCCGTGCTCGCGGCCGTGGCATGCGCGGTCGGCACGCAATACGGCATAAAGTACCTGGTGGACACGCTCGCCGCCGGCAGCAACGCCGCCGCCTGGACGGCCTTTTTCCTGCTTGGATCCCTGATCGCCGCCGACAATCTGTTGTGGCGTGTCGCCTCTTGGATCGCCAATTACGCCTTCGTCGGCGTCACCGGGGATCTGCGCCGCGATCTATTCCGTCATTTGATGGGACACTCGCCAAGTTACTTCTCCGACCGCATGCCGGGGATGCTAACGAGCCGGGTAACCGCGACGTCCAATGCCGTGTTCACCGCCGAGAACATGTTCATGTGGAATGTTCTGCCGCCGTGCGCGGCGACGGTTGCGGCCATCATTTTGGTGTTCACGATCAGTTTGCCCATGGCCGCCACCCTTGGGGGAATCGCGGGGATCATGGTCTGCGTGATGTTCCGCCTTGCGGCCGCCGGCCGGCCGTTGCACCACGAATTCGCCCGCAACGCAGCCGTCGTCGACGGCGAGTTGGTCGACGTTATCAGTAACATGCCCCTGGTGCGCGCATTCGGCGGTTTTGTCCGGGAGCACCGCCGCTTCGACACGACGGTCAATCGTGAAATGGAGGCGCGGCGGAGCAGCCTCTTTTATCTGGAAAAACTCCGCATCTTTCATGCCCTCTTGACGATAACGCTGACGCTGGGCCTGGTTGCCTGGGCCATTATCCTGTGGGAGCACGATGAAGCGACGACCGGCGATGTCGTGCTCGCCTGTACGCTCGCGCTTTCGGTGCTCAACGCGACACGTGACCTGGCGGTCGCGCTGGTGGACATCACGCAGCATCTTGCGCGCCTGTCAGAGGCCCTGGCGACTCTTTTGGTGCCGCATGAATTGAACGATCATCCGAAGGCTGAACCGCTTGTCCGGCGCGGCGCCAGTGTGAAGTTCGATCGCGTCGATTTCACTTATCCCGACGGCCAGCAGATATTCCAGAATTTCTCGCTGAACTTGATGCCCGGCGAGCGGGTCGGACTTGTCGGCCATTCGGGTGGCGGCAAGTCCACATTGTTCGCGCTGTTGCAGCGCTTCTACGACGTCCAGGTCGGGCAGATCATGGTTGACGGCCAGAACATCGCGCGCGTCACACAGGAGAGCTTGCGTGACGCCATCGGCGTCGTGCCGCAAGATATCTCGATGTTCCATCGCTCAGTGATGGAAAACATCCGCTACGGCCGGCCCGAGGCGACCGATGAGGAAGTTATGCAGGCGGCTATAGCGGCCCGATGCGATTTCATCGAGCAACTGCCGCATGGCATGCGAACCATCGTGGGTGAGCGCGGCGTGAGGCTTTCGGGCGGCCAGCGACAGCGCATCGCTATCGCTCGGGCGTTCCTCAAGGACGCGCCGCTCCTGCTGCTCGATGAAGCCACTTCCGCGCTCGATAGCGAGTCCGAGGAAGCGATTCGCCAGGCTTTAACGCAGCTGATGACGAGGCGCACCGTGATTGCGATTGCGCATCGGCTTTCGACCGTCCGCAGTTTCGATCGCATCGTCGTCCTGCAAGCCGGCCGGGTCGTCCAAGACGGTTCGCCGGACCTTCTCATGCGTCACGAAGGTCTGTACCGGCAACTGGTGCAACGCGAGATGGATCGACTGGCGCAGCAAGCCGCGTAGCGAAAGATCAGAGTAGAGGCGCGCTGAAGGACGGGCTGTTTCGGCACTTCCGCGGTGGCGCATTAGGCTGCGTTGTGCTGCGCTCTGCCGGCTCTAAACACGGCGATGATCTCTTGCGATAGCGGCTCAGCGTGCTTCGATACCATGGCCCAAGACCAATAGGAGAAACAACTCGCCGTTGCCGGCGAATGGCTGCGATAATTCGAATTGGAAAACTTTAATTAAGATTTTCCATAACACGCGAACGCCACGGCAATATTTTGCCGGCAATTTTCTTTCCAGCGTTCGAGATCGCCCATGCCGCACGAAAGGCGCACCAACCCTCGAGAGGTCGTCAATCGGCCGGCCAAGCTCCGCGAAGGCGAAGCGGCCGCCGTGCGCGCCTGCATGATCAGAGATTTTTCTGAAAGCGGCGTGCGACTTTACATTCCCGGCGGGCTTACTTCGGATCAATTCACACTCATTGACCGGGCACCGTTGTCGTGCCGGGTCGTTTGGCGGCTGGGTGAATTGATCGGCGCTAGATTCGATACGGAATTGCCGGATCAGTCCGTCAGCTAGTCCACGGCGAGCAATGGGGCAACGAATAGTTCAACATCAAAATCGAAGATTAAAACCACGACCGGCTAGTGACGTCTATCGGATCCGATTGCCTCTGTTGCGTCTTCACGACGAAATTCGGCATCATAATCCATGATTTCGCGCATCAAGTTTTCGATTATCCGTTGGCGAATATTGTCGTCCTGTTTGCAGGTTAGTTCAGCCACCGTCTTCGCAACAGCCGTGATCACTTCATCGGTGTCGACGGTCTCTGGCTCATCGGGCGCCGCGGGATACTCAGCGAAGAAATCGTCGATAAGTTCGACCATCATGCAATGCAAGCATGGGCGTTCCTCCACGTCTTTGGCTTCCGGCATGATCGATTACTCCTTACAACGCTCAAAGTTGAACGGCACATCGCCGTCACGCCCAGATCTGAGCCTGCTATTCGACAA
>DASPWC010000367.1:0-3303 GCA_035622055.1 Xanthobacteraceae bacterium
GCAAATGGCGGCGATCTGGTCGCCGGAAACGCGATTTCGCATCTGGTTCGAAATCGAGGCGCATGCTGCCGATGCGATGGCCGAGCTCGGCCTCATCCCGAAAGAGGCAGCCAAGACGATCTGGCAAAAGGGGAAAGCCGCGAAATTCGATACCGCGCGCATCGACCAGATCGAACGCCAGGTCAAGCATGACGTCGTCGCGTTCCTCACCCACCTCGCCAATATCGTCGGACCACAGGCGCGCTTCGTGCATCAGGGAATGACATCGTCCGACGTTTTAGATACCTGTCTCAACGTTCAGCTCGTGCGCGCGGCCGACCTGTTGATCGCCGACGTGGATGCGCTCAACGCCGCGCTCGAGCGGCGCGCCCGGCAGTACAAATTCACGCCGACGATCGGCCGCTCGCACGGTATTCACGCCGAGCCGACGACGTTCGGCTTGAAACTTGCCGTCGCCTTCGCGGAATTCACGCGAGCGAAAGCGCGCTTGGAAATGGCGCGCAAGGAGGTCGCCACCTGCGCGATCTCGGGCGCGGTCGGTACCTTCGCGCAAGTCGATCCGCGCGTCGAAGCCTATGTGGCGGAAAAAATGGGACTTAGGGTCGAGCCTATTTCGACGCAAATCATTCCGCGCGACCGCCACGCCATGTATTTCGCCACGCTCGCGGTGGTCGCCGCCTCGGCCGAACGCCTGGCGACTGAGATTCGGCACCTGCAGCGGACCGAGGTTCTGGAGGCGGAAGAGTTTTTCTCGGAAGGCCAAAAGGGCTCCTCCTCCATGCCGCACAAACGCAATCCGGTGCTGTCGGAGAATGTCGTCGGCCTGGCGCGGATGGTGCGGGCCTATGTCATCCCGGCGCTTGAAGACGTCACGCTCTGGCACGAGCGTGATATTTCGCATTCATCGGTGGAACGCATGATCGGACCGGATGCCACCGTAACGCTGGACTTCCTGCTATCGCGCCTGACCGGGATCGTCGATAAGCTCATTGTCTATCCCGAAAACATGCAAAAGAACCTCGACCGGCTTGGCGGGCTCGTCCACTCGCAGCGCGTGCTGTTGGCGCTCACGCAAAAGGGCGTTGCGCGCGAGGATGCTTATCGCCTGGTACAGCGCAATGCCATGAAAGCGTGGGCCGGCGAAGGTGATTTTCTCACGCTGCTCAAAGCCGATAAGGATGTCCGTAAGCATCTGACCACGGCGGAACTGGACGACAATTTCAATCTCGACTTTCATTTCGCCCACGTCGACACGGTTTTCCGGCGTGTTTTCGGCCGCGCTTAAAGCGTCGGAGCGCCGATGCCAGACTAGCATGATCCGGAAAACGGCTCCCCCGGACTCCGATCCGGTGTGCATAGAGGTTTTCCGAAAACATCGTGCGCAAACAACAAGCTAAAGCGAACGCCGGATCAACCTAAAATCATTTCGGCTTAGCCGGCACGAGCGTGCGGATTGCGGAGTCTCTGCCGTCGTGTCATCTGTTCGGCCGATGGGGCCGCGTCCCACCATTCTCGTATTTGATTCCGGCCTTGGCGGCCTGACCGTCTATCGCGAGGTGGCGGCGGCGCGCCCGGAGGCCGATTTCGTCTACGTCGCGGACGACGCGGCCTTTCCTTATGGCGGCCTCGCCGAGACCGCCCTGGTCGAGCGCCTCCTTGGGCTATTTGGCGAATTGGTTCGCGCGCACCGGCCGGACCTTATCGTGATCGCCTGTAACACCGCCTCGACGATTGCGCTACCGGAGCTGCGCAGGAAATTTCCAGTTCCGTTTGTTGGAACAGTGCCGGCGATAAAACCTGCTTGCGCCGCGTCGGCAACAAAACGCGTCTCGGTGCTCGGCACCGAAGCGACGGTCAAGCGCGAATATACCCGCGCGCTCATTCGCGACCATGCACAAGGTTGCGAAGTGAATCTCGTCGGGTCCAAGCAGCTCGCGGCTTACGCCGAAGCGGAGCTTCATGGCCGGCCGGCGAGCGACACGGCGTTGCGCAGCGAGATCGCGCCGTGCTTCCACGACGACGGAAAGCGTACCGACACGATCGTGCTCGCCTGCACGCACTATCCGCTGTTGATCGCACGCCTGGAACAGATCGCGCCTTGGCCGGTGAATTTCATCGACCCGGCGCCAGCGATTGCGCGGCGGGTCTTGCAGCTTCTCGGCGAGGCGCCGGCCGCGCGTAACGCCGGCACGGCGCGAGCGGTCTTTACATCGGGCGCGGCGCCGGCGGCAATTCTCGCGCGCTTTGGTCTGCGAGCGCAGGAGCCGGCGAGCGCGATGAGCCCGCGCGCCTCCGCTTAGATTAGTAGAACTTGTGGTTGACGCGCTTTTTCCGAATGATAGTGAAGATAATTCACCCTCTGCCGGGATTTTAAGTATCGCGGAAACCGGGATTTCGCCGAAAAGAAAGACGCTCACCATCTGCTACCGAATGAAGCGGGACATTGTCTTGTCCCGCGCGTCCGGCGACGGTAGCCTTTAACCGCCGGGTATTTGCTTGGGGGACAAGGACATGAGCACCGCCGCCGTCGCAGACCAAAAGGCCTGGTATCTCAATCGCTGGAACCAGCTTGTGCTCGGTGTCATCGCCATGATGGCGATTTCTAGCCCGCAATATACCTGGACACTGTTCACCGGGCCGCTCAATCAGAAACTCGGCACGACGCTTGCCGAATTGCAGTGGACATTCTCACTGCTGATCGTGCTGCAAACCTGGTTTTCGCCCTTTCAAGCCTATCTCGTCGACCGCTTTGGACCGCGCCTGCTCATTTCGGTCGGCGCCTTGTTGTCGGGCGGAAGCTGGGTGCTCGCCGCTTCGGCCGGTAATCTCTGGGCGCTCTATCTGACCTACGGCGTGATCGGCGGATTTGGCACGGGCATTATCTATGTCGGCATCATCGGCCTGGTGGTGCGCTGGTTTCCCGACCGCCGCGGCCTCGCGGCGGGTCTCGCCGCCGCCGGATATGGATTCGGCGCGATCTTCACGAGTTTTCCGATCGACAGCATGATCAAGAGTTCCGGCTACGCGCACACGCTGATGGTGTGGGGCGTCATCCAGGGCGTGATCGGCCTTCTTGCAGCACAAGGCCTGCGGCTGCCGCCGGAAAACTATCAAGTGCAGAGTGTCGCGACGGCCGCCGGCGGCCCGCAGCAAAGCCGGCGCAGCTATTCGCCGCGCGAGATGCTGAAAAATCCGATCTTCTGGCTGCTGTTCATCATGATGAGCATGATGTCGACCAGCGGTTTGATGGTCGTTTCCAATGTCGGGCCGTTTGCCAACGAATATAAGGTCGCGCAGGCGCTG
>DASPWC010000368.1:0-5154 GCA_035622055.1 Xanthobacteraceae bacterium
CAGCCCCATTCGCATCCAAACGAGCAATGGATCTACATCCTTCAGGGCATCTTGCATGCCACGATCGGCGGCAAGCCGGTCGAAGCAAAGCCGGGTTCGGTGATCTACGTACCCGCCAATGTCGTGCATTCGGGCAAGGCGGTTGGCGAAGGCGATGTAGTATTCTTCACCGTGAAAGACACTTCGCACGGTCTGCACGGATTTGCCGCCAAGCGTTAGTCAAAAAGTTCGACCGAGAATGGATCAAAGCGCTCGGCCTGCGCGGTCCTCGTGAATATTGTCATGCCGCTGCAATCGGACGTTCGGTGAGCACATTGGCAGACGACGGCTGGAACACGTTTGTTCCCTACAGCGGACTTCATTTCTTCACGGTCTGCATCCGTGCATTGTTGATTGCCGCGCTTGTCGCGACAGGGCGCAGGCTGCGCGCGCATGAAGCGGCCATGCGATGGGTGCTTGGCGTCTTCGCGCTGGTCTACTGGTTGAGTTACAGCATGTGGTGGAACCGCAATGGCCTCGCGCTTGCGACCGGGTTGCCGCTGCATATTTGCGGCACCAATGGCGTGATTGCGCCGCTCCCGCTGCTTACGCTCAATCGCTGGCTGCGGGCGACTCTTTATTTCTGGGCTTTCGCGTTGACGAGTCAGGCCTTCATCCAGCCTCACCTGGCGGCCGGCCGGCGACGCCCGCGTTTTGGTGGTTTTGGGGGCGGCACACCATCATCCTCGGCTATGCCGTCTTCGACGTGATGGTGCTTTACTTCCGGCCCGGTTGGCAGGATTTGCGCCGCGTTATACCGTTAGCGCGATTTATCTTTGCGTCGTGATACCGTTGGATATCTGCCTCGGCGCGGACTACTGCTTTCTCGGCGACCTGCCGTCGGACAAAATTCCGCCCTTTGTTGCCGCGCTCGGGCCTTGGCCGGAGTGCGCATTTGTCTTGGTTGCGCTCGCCGCTGCGGCTTTTCTGGTCGCCGGGTTGCCCTGGCAGCTTTCGGATCGGCAGTGGCGCCAGCGATCCGCGACGTAGCGCCTCCCGACGCCGTCAACAGTGATTTTTCGTTAACGATCGCGTCCTGTTCCTTAACCTAAAAAGAACGGTCGACGGATAGCTTTTTGGGGTCTGTCGTGGCGCAGGACGCGATGCTCAGCCGTGCAACACTTTCAAGAGTAAGCCGCAACTGGCAGCTCGTCGCCATTGCCGGCGCAGCCGGCCTTGCCGCGGGTCTCGCCGTTTTTCCGCTCTGCGGCCCGCATTGGCTCGTCGTCGCGCTGACCGAAACGTCCGATCCGGTGGCCGCTGCGATCATGGCCGTGCCGTTCGCGCTTGGCGCTGCCGCCGTCGCCGGCTTGATTGTTAATGCCCGCCGGCGGGCGCAAATGAGATTGATCCGCGCCGCGCTCAATAACATGACCCAAGGGCTGTGCATGTTCGACGGCGCCGCGCGTCTCGTTCTTTGCAACGAGCGGTATTTGGAAATGTATGGCTTGCTTCCCGAGCATGCGCGGCCGGGAACGTACCTGCGCGACCTCTTAACGCATTGTATTGCCGCCGGCAATTTCGCTGGAGATCCAGATCGTTGCGCAGCGGAGAGCCTGCTCCAAGCCACCGAATACCGGTCCGTGTCCAAGACCGTCGAGCTCAACGATGGCCGCATCATCGCGCTGGCGAGTCGGCCAATGCGCGGCGGCGGGTGGCTGGCAACCCATTCCGATGTGACGGGCCAGCTGCTTGCCGAGAAAGAGCGTGATTCGCTGCGCCAGCGTGACGAACAACGCCGCAACGTCGATGCGGCGATCGGTTCGTTTCGCACCCGTGTCGAGGATGTCCTCCAGACGGTCGGTCACAGCGCTACGGCGATGAAGGCGGCGGCAAAATCATTGCTGGCGGCGTCGGATCATGCATTGCAGCGCGCCGAAGGCGCCGCGCACGGCTCGAACGAAGCGTCGCTGAATGTGGAAACGGCCGCGGCGGCCGCGGCGGAGCTGTCGGTTTCGGTCCAGGAGATTGCTCGCCAGCTCGGGCAGGCCAATCAGGTCGTGCGCGCCGCCGCCGCCGATGCCAGCGCCACGAATGACGACATCGCCGCGCTCGCGCAGGTGGCGCAGAAAATCGGCGATGTGGTCAAGCTTATTCAGGACA
Source organism: Xanthobacteraceae bacterium (assembly GCA_035622055.1). GTDB lineage: Bacteria > Pseudomonadota > Alphaproteobacteria > Rhizobiales > Xanthobacteraceae > BOG-931. The sequence continues at coordinate 2,143 of DASPWC010000368.1, forward strand.
TCGCCGGCCAGACCAATCTCTTGGCGCTCAACGCCACCATCGAGGCTGCGCGCGCGGGAGAGGCAGGCCGCGGTTTCGCGGTGGTTGCTTCCGAAGTCAAATCGCTGGCAGTACAAACCGCCAAGGCCACCGAGGAAATCACGCACGAAATCGCGTCGGTGCAAAGCTCGAGCGGCAGAGCGGTGTCGGCCATTCGCGAGATTACCCAGCGCATGCAAGACATCAACACCTATACCAGCGCAGTCGTTACCTCCGTCGAACAGCAGGAGATGGCGACCGGCGAGATTTCCCTCAATGTCGCCAGCGCCGCTAACGGAGCCAAATCGGTCGTCGCCGCGCTTGGTGAAGTTGCCGGCGACGTGACGCAGACGCGCGGTTCGGCGCAGATAATGCTTGCGGCCTCCGAGGAAGTCGAAAACGCGACCACCAAGCTGCGCAGCGAAGTGGAAGCATTCTTGCGGACGGTCGCGGCGTAGCGGAAACGCGATCGACGCAGTCTCGCCAATATTTACCGGCCGGCGGCGTAACCTTGCATGCCCCGTGCGTTGGCCGCGGCGCGGCGGCGGCTGCCGATGCGCGAGGCGGCGGTGAGGCGGCCTTCCGACCAGTCCGGTCCAACCTCGACGATATGACCGCGGCGTTCCAGTTCGGCGACGGTTCTTTTCGGCACGCGCCCTTCGACCACCATGACGCCTGGGCGCGCCGTGCGCGGCCAGAACGAGTTCGGAAAATGCTCCGAATGCCAAGCCGGGGCGTCGATCGCTTCCTGCAAATTCGCGCCGCAATGAACGTGGCGCAGGAACATCTGCGTGATCCATTGATCCTGGCCGTCGCCGCCCGGCGATCCCCAGGACAGATACGGCTCGCCGTCACGCAGCGCGAGCGTCGGCGACAGCGTGGTGCGCGGCCGCTTGCCGGGCGCCAGCGACGCCGGATGACCTTCTTCGAGCCAGAACATCTGCGCGCGCGTACCGAGACAAAAGCCGAGTTCGGGAATGACGGGCGAGGAGTGCAGCCAGCCGCCCGATGGGGTAGCCGACACCATATTGCCGGCCTGGTCGATGATATCGAAATGGACAGTGTCGCCCTTCATGCCGCCCATCCGGCCGACGGTCGGCTCGCCCGCGCCGGCGGCGAGCGTCGCCGGCTCGCGGCGCAACTTCACCACCGCGCCAAAACCCTCGATCGATCCCGGACGCAATTCGCGCGACGCGGTCTCGCCGATCAGTTTGCGGCGATCGGCGTTGTAGGCGTCCGACAATAGCGTCGCCATCGGCACTTCAACGAAATTTGGATCGCCGTAGAACGCCTCGCGATCGGCGTAGGCGAGCTTCGAGGCTTCGACGATAAAGTGAATAAAATCGGGACCGACGGGGTCGAGCCCGTCGAGATTAAATCCTTTGAGCAGCGCCAGCTGCTGCAATGTCACCGGTCCCTGACCCCACGGTCCCGTTTTGCACACCGTGTAGCGCCCGTAATTGTAAGTCAGTGGAGCTTCGATATGCGGCGTCCAGGACGCCATATCGTCGGCCGTAAGAACTCCGCGGTGGCGCTCGCCGCTCGTATCCATCACGGCCTGCGTGCGGCAGAAACGGTCGATCGCCTCGGCAACAAATCCGCGGCTCCATGATTGGCGCGCGCGTTCGATTTGCACGACGCGGTCGCCGCCGGCGCTTTCGGCTTCCTTGACGATGCACCGATAGGTCGCCGCCAATCGCTTGTTGGCGAACAGCGAACCGGCGGACGGCACTTCGTTGTTCGGCAAGTAGACCGCGGCGGAGGTCGGCCAATGTTCGCGAAACAGCGCCGCTACGGTGCCGATCGTGGCATTGGCGCGTTCAAGCAGTGGATGGCCGTTCTCCGCATAGCCGATCGCGGGCGACAGAACTTCGGCAAGCGGCATGCTGCCGAAATCGCGCAGCAGCATCATCCAGGTCTCGAACGTGCCGGGCACCACGGCGGCGAGAAGCCCAGTACCGGGAACGAGATCGAGTCCCTCGCTACGATAATGCGCGATGGTGGCGCCGGCCGGCGCTACGCCTTGGCCGCAGATCACTTCGGTTTTGCCGCGCCGCACGTCGTGGACGATGAGCGGCGCGTCGCCGCCGGGACCGTTCAAATGCGGCTCGACCACCTGCAGCGTAAACGCCGTCGCAACGGCGGCGTCGAATGCGTTACCGCCTTTCTCCAGCGTCGCCATGCCAACGGCGGTGGCGATCCAATGCGTGGATGTTACTACTCCGAACGTGCCTTCGATCTCGGGACGCGTCGTGAATGTATTCGGATTGATATTGGTCATAAAAACGCGTTTGTTGCCTTGCGTCATGCGAATGTCGTGTCTAGCCCGTCGCGTGCCATGTCACGCGTGCCTACAGAATATATGCATCGCTAATTTATCCGGCTCCATGCTTGACTGCTAGTGGAGCGGATTTGACATTCGTTACCTCCAGCCGCGTTACTCGTGAGGCGAATGTCAAATCCACTCCGCTAGAACTGGCCAGGGAGGACAATAGGTGTCGCGCCAGGAATTAAGGGTTGGTATAGCCGGCCTGGGCGCGGTCGGCCTCGGCGTGGCGCGGCGGCTCGACAAGGGGATTCCCGGTCTCGTTCTTGCCGCCGTCGCTGTGCGCGATCGAGAGAAGGCGCGGCGCAATCTGCCAGGCGCCGGCGAGCGCATTCCCATCGTTGCGGCCGAAGCGCTGGCGGAAACGTGCGACGTTGTCGTGGAATGTTTGCCGCCGCAGCTGTTCCGTCCCGTCGGACTATCGGTGATCGATAAGGCCAAGATCTTCATGCCGCTTAGTGTCGGCCAGCTCTTGGAGAACTGGGATCTGGTCGAACGCGCCCAACGAACCGGCGCGCGCATTCTGGCGCCGACCGGCGCGCTGCTCGGCCTCGACGCGGTGCGCGCCGCTGCCGAAGGCACCATCCACTCCGTCACCATGATCACGCGCAAGCCGCCGGGCGGCCTTGAGGGCGCGCCCTATCTCGTTGCGCGCGGCCTTTCGCTGA
>DASPWC010000369.1:0-6119 GCA_035622055.1 Xanthobacteraceae bacterium
GCCGTAATCGCCTCGATCGCGTACATGGATCCGGGGAATTTTGCCACCAACATTCAAGCCGGCGCCAAGTATGGTTACGAGCTTCTGTGGGTGGTGGTGCTCGCCAATCTCATTGCCATGTTGTTCCAAGGCCTTTCGGCCAAGCTCGGCATCGTCACCGGGCGAAATCTGGCCGAACTGTGCCGCGATCATTTTTCGAACCCGGTCGTGTGGGCCATGTGGGTCATCAGCGAGATCGCGGCGATGGCGACCGACCTTGCCGAGTTTCTCGGCGGCGCGATCGGCTTGTCGTTGTTGTTTCACGCGCCGCTATTCGTCGCGATGATCGCGACCGCGGTGATCACCTACGGCCTGCTCATGTGCGATCAATTCGGATTTCGGCCGCTCGAACTCGTCATTGGCGCCATCGTCGGCCTGATCTGCATTTGTTATCTGGCCGAGATGTTCATTGCGCCGATCGACTGGGGCGCCGCGGCCTACCACGCGGTAACGCCGCACCTCACCGATGCCGGGGCTCTTTTGCTCGCGGTCGGCATTATCGGCGCAACGGTCATGCCTCACGCGATCTATTTGCATTCCGGGCTGACGCAAGCGCGGGTGCCTGTTCGCGACGACAAAGAACGCCGCATGCTGCTGCGTTTTTCCAATCGGGAGGTCATCATCGCGCTCAGCATGGCCGGGCTCGTCAACATGGCCATGATGATGATGGCGTCGAGCGCCTTTCATGCCGGCCATCCCGAAGTGGCGGAAATCCAGACCGCCTATCACACGCTCTCCCCGCTGCTTGGCGCGGCCGCCGCCGGAATCTTCCTGGTCTCGCTCATCGCCTCCGGTATTTCGGCTTCTACGGTCGGAACCATGGCCGGACAGATGATCATGCAGGGTTTTGTCGGATTCCACATTCCGATCTGGCTGCGCCGTCTCGTAACCATGCTGCCGGCTTTCGCCGTGCTGGTGCTCGGCGCCGATCCAACGAGAGTTTTGGTTCTCAGTCAGGTGGTGTTGAGCATCGCGCTGCCGCTGCCCATGATCTCGCTGCTCATCTTCACCAGCAGAGCTGACGTCATGGGAGCGTACGCGAACGGAGTGCCGACGCGCGTTTTCGCGACCGTCGCCACCGTGGTGGTGCTCGGTCTCAATGCGGTTTTGATCGTTCAGACATTAATGTGATCGCCGCAAGCCATTTGGTCGGCGAGGCATGTGATCGTAACTAGCTAAAGGCCGAGCCGGACGCTCTATCGCCGACAAATACCGGGCAATCTAAATTCGTCTGCAAACCGCCCCGGAGCGCAATCCTGCGATCCGGGGCCGAAAATTCGAGCGGGATCGTTCGTGCGACCCCGCCTAATCTTTATAGCGTTTTCAGGTTCTCGGCCGCTGACTTACCGGTCTTGCGGTCCACCACGACTTCGAAGGAAACACGCTGGCCTTCCTTGAGTTCGCGGAGGCCGGCGCGTTCGACGGCGCTGATATGGACGAAAACGTCCTTGCCGCCGCCCTCGGGTTGAATGAATCCATAACCCTTCTGCGCGTTGAACCACTTCACGGTGCCGTTGTTCACGGGTCTCTCCTTGTAGACATGCATATGTGAGCCGCGCGAATGTGCCCGGCTCGGTTCGCTCGAGATTTTGGTGAAAGATCGTCAGTCAGGCGCGCTTATCAGTCGCTGCAAGGCCAAGTCATTCGGCCGAAAAACTCGATCGGGCATATTTAGCCGCTACGCGCGGCATCCGCAAGGGCATGAAAGCCGAATATGACAAACGTGCGATAGTCAAAAGTCTTAACAAAACGATTTTGGCGGGACCACCGCCGGCCGCGCCGCTCATGTGCACGGGCGTCAAATCGCCGATCCGCTTGCCGAACGGCCCCAACGATGCGACAAGCCCCGTGCAGTGGCGTTACAAATGGTCCAAAGCTCGTCGGGATCTCAAATCCAAGCTTCACCGCGGAATGACGTTCTCCGGGGGATCTTCGGAATTGCGAAGTTCGCATGACAGAGTGAACCGCAAAGCGAATCTGCAACGCCAGGACCCACACGGAGGAAGTCGTTCATGCGCACCGTTGCCCTCGAGGAGCACTTCTCGGTACCCTCGCTCACCCAGCGCATTGCCAAAGACATCATCAGCCGCCGCGGCTTTCGGCCGCGAAACATTTCGCCCGGCGCGCCAAATCCCACGGAGCTGTTGCCCGAGATCGCCGAGATTCGGCTCAAGTCGATGGACGATGCCGGCATTACGGTACAGGTACTTTCGAATGCCGGGCCGGGTCCGGACCTCCTTCCCGGCGCCGACGGAATCGCGCTCGCGCGCGAAATCAACGATCATCTGGCCGCCGTTGTCGCGCGCCGCCCCGATCGTTTTGCCGGCTTTGCCTGTCTGCCGATGCAAAGCCCCGACGCAATCGCCGCAGAACTTAGGCGAGCGGTCAAAGAGCTTGGCTTCGTCGGCGCGATGGTCAACGGCACGACGGAAGGGCAGTTCCTCGATCACCCGAGCTACGACGGCTTGCTCGCCGCCGCGGTCGAGCTCGACGTGCCGATCTATGTCCATCCGCACATTCCTCCCGAGTCGGTGCGTCAGGCTTATTTCTCCGGGCTGCCGGACGGCGCCGCCCGCGTGCTTGAGACCGCCGGTTGGGGCTGGCATTCGGAAACCGCGGTGCATCTTCTTCGCATGGTCGTCGCCGGCACGCTCGACCGCCATCCGCGGCTGCGCATCATCATCGGTCACATGGGAGAAATGCTGCCGATGATGATGGCTCGGATCGATCAGGTCTTCACCCACGACGTCGGACATCTCAAGCGTCCGATCACCCGCGCCATTCTCGACCAGGTCTGGCTCACCACGAGCGGAATTTTCGACGAGCCGCCACTGTTGACCGCGCTACTGACTTTCGGAATCGATCGCATCATGTTTGCGGTCGATTATCCATTCGCGCCGAATGCGGCGGGCCGAAAATTCCTCGATCGCGTAGCGCTTGCGCCGGCCGACAAGGCCAAGCTCGCCCACGAGACCGCCGACAAACTGTTGAAGTTGAAGCACGGCAAGGGTTAGCGGTCGCGCCGCAGCGGCCGTGCAATCGGACCTGAAATATCGCGGGGGAGGAGGTCTTTAGAAGCCGTTTAAACGGGATGGGCCAGTCCTTAAAATTGGACAAACGACCCAGGGCCGTGAGGCAAATGTCAACTTATCGTCTCGATAAGCTTTTTGCGCCGCGATCCGTTGCCGTGGTCGGTGCGAGCCCGCGCGACACGTCGCCGGGCCGTGCGGTCTTAAGAAATCTACGCCGCGGCGGCTTTTCCGGCCAGATTCATCTCGTCAATCCCAACTACCACAGCATCGAAGGCGTCGTCGCCGTCAAATCGTGTGAGGCGCTGCCGGACGCGCCCGATATAGTGGTGATCAGCGTCCCGTCGCCCGCCGTGCCATCGGTCGTGCGCGCCGCGGCGGCAAAAGGCGCAGCCGCCGGCATCATTCTCACCGCGGGCCTCGGTCACGGCGCAGGATCACTCGCCGATGAATGCGAGCAAGCCGCGCGCGCGGCGGGAATGCGGCTCGTCGGGCCTAATTGCATAGGCCTATTAGCGCCATCCGCCAGGCTCAATGCCAGCTTCGCCGCCTCGATGCCTCAGCCCGGCGATCTTGGTCTGATTTCGCAATCGGGCGCCATTGCGGCGGGGCTGATCGAATGGGCGGCGCTGCGCGGCATCGGCTTTTCCGGAATCGTTTCGATCGGCGACTGCATCGATGTCGACTTTGCGGATCTGCTCGACCATTTCGCCATGGATCGCAGCACGCGCGCGATTCTTCTCTACATTGAGTCGGTCAAGGATGCGCGCAAATTCATGTCGGCAGCGCGCACTGCCGCGCGCACCAAGCCCGTCCTCGTCATCAAATCCGGTCGCCACGCGGCCGGCGCCAAGGCGGCGATGACGCATACTGGAGCGCTCGCCGGCTCGGACGCCGTCTATGACGCCGCATTCCGCCGCGCCGGATTTCTCCGTGTGTCCGACCTTGACGAGCTCTTTGCTGCTGCGGAAACGCTGGGGCATTTGACTGCGATCACAGGCAACCGGCTTGCAATATTGACCAATGGCGGCGGCATCGGCGTCCTTGCCGTCGACCGTCTTGCCGATCTTGGCGGCCAGTTGTCTGGCATTTCGCCCGAAACGATGAAAAGGCTCGATGCGGCGCTGCCGCCGATTTGGTCGCGTGCGAACCCGGTCGACATCGCCGGCGACGCCGACGCCAAGAGATACGCCGCTGCTCTCGGCTGTCTGCTCGACGATGACGCGAACTCCGCCGTTCTGGTCATGAACGTTCCGACTGGACTGGCGTCATCCATCGAGGCCGCAAAATCGGTGATCGCCGAAACGGAGCAACATCGCAACAGACACGCTTCGGCAAAGCCGGTTTTCGCCGTTTGGGTCGGCAGTGGCGACACCACCTCGGACGTTTTCGATCGCGCGAGCATCCCAGATTATCCGACCGAGTCGCATGCGGTGGCCGGCTTCATGCATCTTGTGCGATACCGGGAGTCCCGCCGGCAGTTGATGGCGGCGCCGCCAAGCCTGCCGCGGGATTTTGCACCGGACACGCCGGCGGTGCGCCCGATCATCGATGCGGCGTTGCGCGACAGCGCCTCGGATCGCCGCGCATGGCTCGATCCGGTCGCAATCGGCAAAGTCTTGGCCGCTTACGGCATCGCCGCGACTCCGGCCAGCTTCGCGCGCGACGCGGACGAAGCCACTGCCGCGGCGAAACCTTATCTCGCCAAAGGCGATGCAGTCGTCGTGAAAATTTTGTCGCCCGACATCGTGCATAAATCGGAAGTCGGCGGCGTGCGACTCGGTCTCACCAGCGAGCAAGCGGTACGCCAGGCCACGGCGGAAATTCTCAGTCGCGCCCGAGCCGCCAAGCCCGGCGCGCGAATTGCCGGCGTGACCGTGTTTCCCATGATCGTTCGTCCCAAAGCGCGCGAGCTTATTGTCGGGGTTGCCGACGATCCGACCTTCGGCCCCGTTATCGTCTTTGGCCAAGGCGGTATGGCGGTGGAAGCGATCGGCGACAAGGCACTGGCGCTGCCCCCGCTCGACCTCGCGCTGGCGCGGGACTTGATCGCGCGCACCCGCGTCTCGCGCATACTCAAAGCCTATCGCAACGTACCAGCGGCCGACGAAGCAGCCATCGCATTGCTCCTGGTCAAGCTTTCACAGCTTGCGGCCGACTTTCCGGAAATTCGGGAGATCGATCTTAATCCGGTGCTGGCGGACGAGACGGGGGTCATCGCCGTCGATGCAAGAGTCTTGATCGCTGCCGTAGAGCAAGGCCGCCGCGGGCCGTCGGGCCATCCTCGCTTCGCCATACGGCCCTATCCGGCGGATTGGGAGCGGCACATCACTCTGCAGGACGGAATGAAAATTCTCGTTCGGCCGGTGCGGCCTGAAGATGAGGCACTATATTCGCCGTTCTTTAACGCCGTGACGCCGGAGGATTTGCGGCTTCGCTTCTTCGCTCCGGTCAAGGAATTCAGCCACAATTTCATCGCGCGATTCACCCAGATCGATTACGCGCGCGCGATGGCTTTCATCGCCGTTGACGAGGCAACCGGCGAGATGCTCGGTGTCGTGCGCATCCACGCCGACTCCGCCTATGAAAGCGGCGAATACGCGATCCTCATCCGCTCCGATTTGAAAGGGCACGGTCTCGGCTGGCTCTTAATGGAATTGATGATCGAATATGCGCGTGCTGAAGGATTGAAGTTCGTTCGCGGCCAAGTTCTGCGGGAAAACACGACAATGCTGCAGATGTGCCACCAGCTCGGTTTTCAGATCGTGTCCGACCCGGAGGATTCCTCCATCGCGGTCGTGAAACTATCGCTCTAGGAAGCCAGAGCGCTGTCATGCAGCCCATGCTGTACTTTTACGAAAGCGTAAAACGGCGAAAGCGAGAAACAATCCGCCAACCGCGCCGATCATAATAAATTGCGGCCAGACCACGTCGATGCCAGCGCCGCGATATAGGATGGCCTGAGCGAGCGCCACGAAATGTGTAGATGGCGAGGCTTGCATCACAGTAGCGAGCCACGACGGCATACTCTCAAGGGGCGTGTTACTGCCG
>DASPWC010000370.1:0-23196 GCA_035622055.1 Xanthobacteraceae bacterium
TCAGGCATAGCGCGACATCACTCCATCGCGGAAAACATAAACGACGCCTTGCTCTATCGGAGCATGAGTCGCCGCTTCCTTCGGTAAGATATGAAAGAGCGCCATCAGCGCGCGGATGCCCCCGCCATGCGCGGCGACTACGGTGTCACGAGTCAGGGAAGCGTACCAATCGGCGATACGCGTTGCGAGTTGGTGATAGCTTTCTCCGGCCGGCGGCGCAAAATCCCACTTGTCGCGGTCGCGCTGCGCCAGCACCCCCGCCGTCAGCGCTTCGACCTCCGACAGCGTCAAACCTTCCCAATCGCCGTAGGCGATTTCAACCAATCTTTCGTCAGTGTCGTATCTGAGCGGATCGAGCTCAAGCGTGGCGCGCAGCACCTCCATTGTCTGGCGCGCGCGTTTGAGCGGGCTCGACACGTAAGCAAGGTCACGGGCTTGTATTTGATCGCGCGCAAACAAATCAACCAGCAGTAATCCGCATTCGGCGGCTTGCCGCCGTCCGTGCGCGTTCAGCTCCGTGTCACGACGGCCCTGCAACCGACCTTCGAGGTTGAAGTCAGTTTCGCCATGTCGAACGTAATAAAGGACCGGCATGCTCGTTTCTAGCTTGTGCGTGTGAAGAATCCGGGAGTTTGGGCTTTGCGCCGGATCGGCAGAAACGCAGGCCGCTATTCCTTGCCGACGGAGATATCGGGGGCGTCCGGATGTTTCATGCCGACGATATGATAGCCCGCGTCGACGTGATGCACTTCACCCGTCACGCCTCGCGACATATCCGAGAGCAGGTAGGCACCTGCGTCGCCGACTTCCTCGATGGTGACGCTGCGGCGAAGCGGCGCGTTGTGTTCGTTCCACTTGAGAATGTAACGGAAGTCGCCAATACCGGAGGCGGCAAGCGTCTTGATCGGTCCCGACGAGATCGCGTTAACGCGAATGTTTTTCACGCCCAAATCGGCGGCAAGATAATAAACGGACGCCTCGAGCGCGGCCTTGGCAATCCCCATCACATTGTAGTGCGGCATCCACTTTTCCGACCCATAATAGGTCAGCGTTAACATCGAACCGCCGTTGGGCATTAGTTTCTCGGCACGCTGAGCGATTGCCGTGAACGAATAGCAACTGATCAGCAGCGTCTTGCAGAAGTTGTCCGCGGTTGTGTCGATGTAGCGCCCATCGAGCTGGTCCTTGTCCGAGAATGCAATGGCGTGGACCAAAAAATCGATTGTGCCCCATGCCGATTGGACGGTCGCGAAGACGGCATCGATCGTCTTTGGCTCGGTGACGTCGCAATCGCCGACGACAATGCCGCCAACCTCTTGGGCAAGCGGCTCGACTCGCTTCTTCAACGCGTCGCCCTGATAGGTGAACGCGAGATCGGCGCCGTACGCCCGACAAGCCTTGGCAATACCCCAGGCAAGCGACCGATTGTTGGCAACCCCCATGATGAGGCCGCGCTTACCGCGCATGAGGTTCGAGGCTTCTGGCATTCTGTACACCCGATACGGCGATTTTCAGCCCCGGCCTCCCTATGGCATAGGGTAGTTTGACCATCAAGTTGAAGCCAAAAAAGCGGAATAGACGGCAACCGGTGGTGTTGTTGAATCCGGGCGCGCGGCTAAAATGGATCGGCGTGCTGGAGTGGTTAACGTTCTCAGGGAGAAGCGATGCTTTGAGTGATTTCCGGGAACAAATAGAGGCGGCAATTCCGGCGCTGCGACGCTATGCGCGCGCACTTACTCGCGACGCCGAAACGGCAGACGACATCGTGCAAGATACGCTGGTGCGAGCATTGCGCTCCGAGCACTTGTTTCACGGCGGAGACATGCGCGCATGGCTCTATACCATCCTAACCAATCTCAATCGTAACAGGCTTCGAACACTGGCGCGACGTCCCGTGCTGGCGCCGATCAAGGACAGCGACGTCACGACTACCGGTCCTGACTCCGGAGGACGCGATGTTGTTCGCGCGCTCCAGACGCTCACCGAAGAACAGCGGTCCGCGTTGCTGCTTGTAGTGCTCGAGAGCTTGACCTACCGCGAGGTTTCCGAGGTCCAGGGCGTACCGATCGGCACGGTGATGTCGCGTTTGGCCCGTGCACGGAATGAAATCAAAGCCTACCTAGATGGCGAGCGCCCGGCGCTTCGCCGCGTGAAGTGACGAAGAGGCAAGACTATGACAGACCGAGATCATATTGTGAGCGAAGCAGAGCTTAATGCCTACGTCGATGACGAGTTGCCTGCCGATCGTCGCGGCGCCGTCGAGGCATGGCTCGCCGCACATCCCGAGGATGCCGCGAAGGTTGCTGCATGGCGCAGGCAAATGGAGCTCATTCGCGAGCGTTTCGGCCATGTGGTCAACGAAGCGCCGCCCCGACGGCTGAATGTCCAGCGCGTTACGCAGCGTCGTTACGGCGCGATTGCCGCAGCTATCGCAGCCACCATTGCCGCCTTCCTTATCGGTGTCGGCACCGGCTGGAATGCGCACGGCATCGAGATCGCAAGACCTTCCGAGATGGCGAAATTCACCAGCGACGCGCTCGTTGCCTACCGGCTCTATACCGTGGAAGTCCGTCATCCAGTCGAAGTTACGGGCGATCAGCGGCCGCATCTTGTGGAATGGCTTTCGAAACGCGTCGGATCGCCATTGCATCCGCCCGAACTCGACAAAGAGGGACTCAAGCTCGTCGGCGGCAGGCTATTGCCCGGGCCGACCGGCCCGAGCGCGTTCTTTATGTACGAGAATCCGTCCGGTGAGCGCTTCACGCTTTATTGCGGACGCGTCAAAGACGAGCAGACCGCGCTGCGATATACAAGCGGCGACCAAAACGCCGCCTATTACTGGGTCGATCAGAATTTGGCCTATGTCCTGAGCGGGCCCGCGCAGGCCGACACACTTCGAGAAATCGCTCAGGCCGCGTATGACCAGATCGATCGCCGCACCCCGCCGTCGCGGGGCGGCTAATTCCGGGTTCGGCCTTTGTGCGGAAAAACCGGCTGAAACGCTCGGCTCCGGGTGTTTCAGCCGAGTTTCCACAGACCCCGTAACGCCGGCGATCTCAATCCAAGCTTAAGCTTGGGCACTCCGCGCATCACATGTCCTTGCGCGGATTGTAGGGCTTGCTTGATTGCCACCTCTTCATCAGCGCGTCGAAGTCTTGATCGCTACGCTCCGGCAACGCGATGCGCACCGTAACAAGGAGATCGCCGCGACTGGTCTTGGCAGGAAAGCCTTTGCCCTTCAGCCGAAAGGTGCGTCCGCCGGATGTCCACGGCGGTATAGTGACCTCAACGGGCTTGTCGAGCGTCGGAACACGAACTTTGGCGCCGAGCGCCGCCTCATACAGGGTCACCGGCAAATCAAGCCGCAAATCCGAACCTTCAAGCGTGAAAACCGGATGCGACGCGATCGAGACGGTAATGAGCGCATCGCCGACACCCCCGTGCCCGGCCATGCCCTGGCCCTTCAACCTGATTTGCTGCCCGTTGGTGATGCCCGCGGGGATCTTGACCTCCACGTCCTTGCCCGTAGCCAACCGCAACCGCTCGCTCACGCCTCGGGCTGCTTCCGGTAGCGTCACCGTGAGCGAGGCATGAACGTCGGCCCCGACGCCGAGATCGTCGGGCTCGTAACGCGACCGAGCGCCTCGGGCGCCGCGTCCCATATGGCCAAATGCTTCCTTGAGGATATCCTCGAAGCCGCCGAAGCCGCCGCCCCGCCTGGCCTTGGTCGTACGGGTAAAGCCCTCCGGACCAAAGCCGAAGGATTCGAAATTCACATCCGGACCGAAACCGCCGCCCGGCCTGGCGCGAGCCCCGCCGAAGCCTTCAAAGCCGCGAAAGCGGGGCTTGCCATCAGCGTCGATCTCACCGCGATCAAAAGCCTTGCGCTTGGCCTCATCGCCCAAGAGTTCATGCGCGGCGTTCAACTCGGCAAAGCGAGTTGCCGCTCTGGGATCGTTTTTGTTGGCGTCGGGATGCAGCTTTTTTGCAAGCCTGCGGTAAGCACTCTTGATATCGCCGGCACTTGCCTTGCGATCGACGCCCAAGACTTCATAGGGATCACGCATCCCCAATAAACTCCGCCTCAAATGAGGGCTAAGCAGCCCACCCCACCTTAAGTTAAACGGTTACTTCAATGTGGGCATAAAATACCGACGCCGCAATGTAACCGAATCGACGGAAACGCGGCGATGATAGCTCGCTTAGCGGGACTTCAGGGACTTGAGTCGTTTTACCTCCCATGTGCCGCTGGCGGTGCGGCAGGCCGCGCCCTGGAGCCAGTCCTGCGACTCTCCATGCACATAGCTGGCCAGGAAATCGCGGCAGGGCATGCCGGCTTCGGTAAAGGAGTTAGCCAATGGCATGACATTGCCGCCGGCCCCTGTCTGCGGATTGTGCCATGGCACGCTGGTGTCCTTTCCGCCGCGCGACAGGACATTTGAAACGGCCGCCCGCGCACAGGCCAGATCGAGTTCTGCTCGCGGGGAGGGCTTTGGAATATCAGTGGCGGGCGCGGCGGCGGACGGCGCAATCGCGCCGGTCGTCTGCGGATCCCCGTCATCGGCGGAGACCAGGGAGCCAAGCTTGTACGAGCAGCCGGAAAGGGCAACCACGCACACGGCGGCTATTATGGCGGCCGGCCCGATACCGTGCGGACGGCGGCATGCTGACAGTCGCCATAACCGCTGACATAGGCGCAACGCCGCGGTTCTATTATATAGAGACCGGCGGCACGCTTCACGACCGTGCCACGCAAACACTTGGGTACTCCGACAATGTTCGACGCGGCGCCCATAGAACACCCGGCGTGGTTAACAGGCGGTGACTTCACTGAAGCCGACGAGCCATTGCGCCTGTTTGCCGCGTGGTTTGCCGAAGCCCGGCAATCGGAACCGGTCAATCCCGAAGCGATGACGCTAGCGACCGTCGACGCCTCAGGTCTGCCGAACGCGCGGATGGTGCTACTGAAGGGTTTCGACGATCGCGGCTTCGTCTTCTACACGAGCGCCGACAGCATAAAGGGCCACGAGCTGGCCGCCGCGCCGAAAGCCGCGTTGACGTTCTATTGGAAATCGTCACAGCGCCAGGTGCGCGTCCGGGGTCATGTAGAGATGGTATCAGCCGCGGAAGCCGATGCTTATTTTGCTTCGCGCTCGCGGATGGCGCAAATCGGAGCCTGGGCAAGCAAGCAGTCCGTTGCGCTTGAAAGCCGTCTTGCTTTCGAGAAAGCGATTGCCCGCATGACGGCAAAGTTCGCGATCGGCGCGGTGCCGAGGCCGCCTTACTGGTCGGGCTATCGCGTCGTTCCGCAGGAGATCGAATTCTGGCAAGAGCGGCCATTTCGTTTACACGACCGAGTTGCGTTTACGCGCGACACGTCGGGGCCGCCAGCTTTATCTTCGAAAACGACGATTCCAAAAACGGCTTGGATCAAGACACGGCTTTATCCATGAGCATATTGGCGACTTCCGCGATCGGAGCAACGAAACGGCTCATGGTCTCTCGACCGGGATAAAACAATGGCGACAAGCAATCAGCCGCGACGAACGCTGCTTCTAACCGGAGCGAGCCGCGGAATTGGCCACGCCACGGTGAAGCGCTTCTCCGCGGCCGGCTGGCGCGTTATAACCTGCTCGCGCCATCCATTTCCGGAGAATTGTCCATGGGAGGCTGGGCCCGAGGATCACATTCAGGTTGACCTGTCAGATCCTGAAAACACCGAAGAAGCAATCGCGGAGACCAAGCGTCGCCTCGGCGGAGAGCTGCACGCGCTGGTCAACAATGCGGCAATCTCGCCGAAGGCTGCGGGCGGCAAACGCCTCGGTTCGATAGAAACCTCGCGCCAGGATTGGCATCAGATCTTTCAGGTGAATTTTTTCGCCCCGATCATGCTGGCGCGCGGATTGCTCGACGAACTGAAAACGGCCAAAGGTTCGGTCGTGAACGTTACCTCAATCGCGGGATCGCGCGTGCACCCGTTCGCCGGCGTGGCCTATGCGACGTCCAAGGCGGCGCTGGCGGCGCTAACGCGGGAAATGGCCGCGGATTTTGGTCCATTGGGCGTTCGCGTCAACGCGATAGCTCCGGGAGAGATCGACACTGCGATGCTGTCGCCGGGAACTGAGAAGATTATCGAGCATATTCCGATGCATCGGCTCGGCACCCCCGACGAGGTTGCAAAAATCATCTATGTGCTGTGCACGGACACCGCTTCTTATGTCAATGGCGCCGAAATCCACATCAACGGCGGCCAGCACGTGTAGAGCGTGAGGCGTGTTTCTGTTTATCGTATCTGGAAAACGAGCTTTCCTCTGAAGTGCCGCGACTCGCTCAAGCGATGCGCGTCCACGGCTTCCGGCAAACGATAAAGTTTGATTTCCGGCGGACGCACTGCGCCGGACGTAACAAGTTCGGCCACACGCTCCATTGCCTGCCGAGAGCGGCCCACCGGCGGCCGAAGCGACGTCACGTCGCTGCGATTTGGTTTTGGCGCTTCCATACCGGATGCAACAAAGGCGGCGCGGCCGCCTGGCTTGAGAACGGCAAAAGACTTCTGCGCCACTTCGCCGCCGACGGTGTCAAACACGGCGTCGCAGCCACTAACAATCTTTGTGAAATCCTGCGCGTTGTAGTCGATTACTTCGTCGGCGCCGAGACCCCGAACGTAATCGCGGTTTGCCGCACTCGTCGTGGTAATCACGCGTGCGCCGAGATGCTTGGCGAATTGAATGGCGAAGCCCGCGACCCCGCCAGCGCCGCCCTGGATCAAGATCGTCTCGCCGCGCCGAAGCTGCAATGTGTCGGCAACGGCGTTGACAGCCGTCAGACCGGTCAAAGCCACGGCGGCCGCCTCGGCATGCGAAAGAGCTCGCGGCTTTCTGGCGACAATCTCGGCTTTGATCGCTATCTTTTCGCAATAGGTCCCTTCCCTACCGGCCTCGAGAACGCCGAACACGGCGTCACCGATCTTAAGATCGGCGGCGCCGCTACCAAGCGCGCTAACCGATCCGGAAAAATCCCGGCCGGGAATGAGAGGGAATTTCGCATTGGAATGCCGTGCATATTGGCCCGACCGAAACTTCCAATCCGCGGCATTGACGCTGGCTGCGGCCACGTCGACGATCACTTCACCGGCCGCGGGAGCGGGGTCGGGCAGGTTTCCGTATTTCAGAACGGCGGGGCCGCCAAATTCCTCAAAATAAGCAGCTTTCACAGGGTTCCGGCCTCCCGTTTACCAAGATTGACACTCAAACATAAGGCAGTCTGCGCAGTCCTTCGCCGCAACGCGACTCCATCTTAACAGGCCGCCAGCGTCGCCCGAGCTAGACTTGCCGCGCAAAAAACATGCGATAGACTAAGTCTAAGCGTCGTCTCGTCGGGACGACAGCGGCCTTTCCAGGGAGGTAACGAGAATGATCAAATCAGTATGGCGCGGCGGATCCGCGCCGAAATCAGCTCCGTTTTCAACGAGTGCGGCCATGCTCGCTCTCACGCTTGCCGGACCGGCTTGCGCGCAGTCCAGCGAGCCGATCAAGATCGCCGTCATCGCCGAGGCGCAGGCTGTGGCCGGCTCCTCGATCCCGCAAGCGGCGCAACTCGCCGCCGACGAGATCAATGCCGCCGGCGGCGTCAATGGACGCAAAATCGAAATCGTTTCTTACGACGATCATTCATCCGCCGCGGAAGCCGTGCGCGCTTTCCAGCGCGCTGCCACCGAAGATCACGTCAACGCCGTTATTGCAAGCTATATCAGCGAGGTCGTGCTCGCGCTTGAACCATGGACCGGCCGCCTCAAGACGGTGATGGTGACGCCCGGCGCCGCTTCCGACGTGATTACTCAGAACATCGCTAAAGACTACAACAATCTGAAATACACCTTCCACGGCTACTCGACATCGACGAGCATCGCCGACGCGACTTGCGATGCCGCAAAGGACCTTCTGGTCAACGATCTCCACATGAAGACGGCCGTCGTCATGAGTGAGGACGCGGCGTGGACGACGCCGCTTGATGCCGAATACCTCAACTGTCTGCCGAAGATCGGTCTGAAAGTTCTCGATCATATTCGCGTCTCGCCGGACACGACCGATTTCACTCCGATCTTCAATAAGATAGAAGGTGAAAAGCCCGACGTGATGATCACCGGCATTTCCCATGTCGGTGTGCAGCCGACCGTGCAGTGGAAGCAGCAGGAAGTCCCGATTGCGATGTTTGGCGTGGCGTCGCAAGCGAGCAATTCCAGCTTCTGGCAAGACACCAATGGCTCGGTCGAAGGCGTACTTTATCAGGCCTTCTCCGGACCGGGCGTCGCGGTGACGCCGAAGACGCTGCCGTTCGTCGCCGCATTCAACAAGCGCTACGGCAACAACCCATCGTATTGCGGCTACACGGCCTATGACGAGGTCTACTACATCGCGGACGCCATAAAGCGGGCTGGCTCGACCGATCCCGACAAGCTCGTTGACGCCCTCGAAAAAACGGACTGGATTGGTACGATCGGCCGCATTCAGTTCAAAGGCAAGGACTCGCCCAACCCGCACGCACTCAATATCGGCCCGGACACGATCACGGGTCTCATGCTGCAATGGCAGGACGGCAAGCAGATCAATCTATGGCCGGCCAACGTCGCCAACGGCAAGCTGAGATTCCCGAAATTTGTCAAGATCGGCTCCGCCGATTGACGCGTCGTTGAAGGTAGCCTCCAATGAATCTCCCCGCCCGCGCCCGCGAGCGGGGAGAATTCTTGTGGGCGTGCGCGCAGGGCAGGTTTGAGCGATGCTGTTGTGGCAAATCCTGATCGACGGCTTTGCGATCAGTTCGCTCTACGCGCTCGGTGCAACTGGCTTCGCGCTGATTTTCGGCGTCTCCGGTGTTCTCAATCTATCTCACGGCGCATTGATGGTCACCGCCGTCGTTGCGGCTTGGGCCGCGGGCAATGATTTGCACGCCAGCCCTTATGCCGGAGCGGCGCTGGGGGTTGCCGTTGGTCTTGTCGCGTCGCTTGTCACCTATTTTCTCATCGTGCGGCCGCTACAGCAGACGCGTAAAATCCGCGAGGAGGAAAAGGAGATTTTCATCCTCACTGCGACGCTGCTGTGGGGAATCATGATCCAAGAGCTGATCGCTTACCTCTACACTAACAACGCCAAAACTGTTGCGCCGATCGTCCAGGGCGTCGTTTCGATTGCCGGGGTCCGCACGCCCACAAACGAGATTTTCACTGCCGTCGTATGCTGGCTAGCCATTGGCGTATTGTGGCTCCTGGTCAACCGGACCCGCGCCGGCAAGGCCGTGCTTGCAGCTTCGATGAATCCACGCGGAGTAACGCTGCTGGGGATCGAGCTATCGAAGGTCTACATCGCCGTTTGGACAATCTACGGCATACTTGTCGGCATTGCCGGTGTACTGCTCGGCATGTTTCTTGGTGTTTCATCCTATAGTGTCGGGCCGCTGACGGCGAGCGCGTTCTCGATTGTCGTTCTCGGCGGCCTCGGCAGCGTATCGGGCGCTTTGATCGCCGCCTATGTCGTCGGCTATCTGGAAACGATGACCGCTTATCTGATTTCGCCCGCCTACCGGACGATTCCGGCGCTGCTTCTTCTCGTCGCGGTGATGTATGTCCGGCCGCGTGGGCTATTGGGGCGGCGCTGAATGGGTTCGCTTTCGACAACGCGAATTCTTCTGATCGCTTTCGCGGTGGTGGTGCTGGCGTCATTTCTGCCGCTCGCCGTCACCGGCTACATCCTCGGCCTGCTTACGCTCGCTTACTATTTCGGAGTGTTCGCGATGGCATGGGACCTGCTGTTCGGATTTGCAGGCGAGGTCAATTTCGGGCCGACATTCCTGATCGGCACCGGTGCGTACACGGCAGGCATCCTCGACAACCTCTACCAGCCGCCGATCTGGCTTTGCCTTGTCGCCGGAGCGCTCGCCGCGGTCGCCGGCGGTGTCGTGCTGGCACTCCCGGCGCTCCGGGTGCGCGGGCCCTATTTCGGGCTCACGACGCTGGTCGCCGTACTCATGCTACAGAACTACATCGTGGTCGACGCGAGCCTGACAGGGGGCGAAATCGGCCTAACCGTGCCTGACGTCATCTCGATTAGCGACACGATCAACTACGAGATTGCGCTTTGGTTCATGGCGGTGAGCGGCGCAATCCTGTTCGCACTGTCGCGCTCGCCCGTCGGACTTATCTTGCAAGCAAGCGGCCAAGATGCGGTACAGGCGGGCGC
The DNA here is from genome assembly GCA_035622055.1 of Xanthobacteraceae bacterium. Lineage (GTDB taxonomy): Bacteria > Pseudomonadota > Alphaproteobacteria > Rhizobiales > Xanthobacteraceae > BOG-931. The sequence goes on from DASPWC010000370.1 coordinate 10,233, forward strand.
GCTTGGCTTCAACGTCACCAAACACAAGCTCACGGCCTTCATCATCAGCGCGTTCTTCTCCGGACTCGCCGGCGGCCTTTTGGTGTTCTACCTCGGCTCCGCATCGGTGGGCACTCTGGTCGATATTACAGTCGGGGTACAGATCATCATCGCGGCCGTCGTCGGCGGCCGGCGGACGATTTTGGGCGGCGTTCTCGGCGCGCTCTTCTTGATAGCGATGAGCGAAGCCTTGCGTCCGCTTGGCGATCTGTCCAATTTCGTCGTATTCGCGATGGCGCTCGTCGTTGTCTTGCTGTTTCCGAGCGGGTTCTTCGGCCTGCTCACGCGATCGAAGGAGCCGTCGTGAGCACCTGGGACGGCGCCTCCCTCATCGTCAAAGGCTTGACCAAGCGGTTTGGCGGCCTGGTCGCTGTGAAGGACATGGCGCTGCGGGTGGGCGCCGGCGAAATCCTTGGCCTGATAGGCCCCAACGGCTCGGGCAAGTCGACCGTGATGAAGCTCATCATGGGGATCGAGCGTCCCGACAAAGGCTCCGTTCGTATCAATGGCACCGAGGTTGCCGGTTGGCCTTCGCACAAGATCGCGCGGATGGGCGCGGGGATCGTCTTTCAACATTCCCGCCCCCTGCACCGCCAGACTGTGCTCGAAAACATCAAACTGGCGCTGCTGCCTGACAAACTGACCCGCCTATTCGCCGATCCGGCAATTGACGAACACGCCCGTGCTATCGCTGACAGGGTGGGCCTGAGCAAGGTGCTCGATCGGCGGCCGGCTACCTTGCCATTCGCCGATCTACGCAAGATCGAGATAGCGAAAGCGATCGCGCGCGATCCCCAGGTGCTCCTGATCGACGAGCCGTTTGCCGGCCTTACATCGGCGGAGACTGCGGCCTTTTCAGATCTCATTTGCGAACTGCGCGATGACGGGCGGGCGGTGCTCCTTGTCGATCACAACGTAAAAAGCGTGTCCCGTCTCGTCGATCGTGTGCTCGCCATGTATGTCGGCGAACGGATCGCCGAAGGCACCGCCGAGGAGGTGATGCGCGACGAAACCGTGCGGCGGGTCTATCTCGGCGGTAGCATTGAGACCGTGGCGCGCCCGGAATCCGCATTTCGCGACAGCGCCGTTCCCTTCCTCGAAGTCGACGATCTCAGTGTGCAGTACGGTAAGGCGCAGGCTCTGCAGAATGTTTCGATTCATATTCACGCCGGTGAATTCGTTTCAGTTGTCGGGCTCAACGGCGCGGGAAAAACGACTCTATTCAATGCGATATCGGGTTTCCTCCCTTACTCCGGCGACATTCGCCGCGAGGGATCGTCGCTTCACGGCCAGACCGCGGCGGCCATCGCGCGGGGTGGCATCGTGCAATGCCCGGAAAACCGCGAGCTTTTCACCGACATGACCGTGCGCGAAAATCTCGATCTTGGCGGCCAACATCAGCCGCCTGCCGAAAGCGACGAGCAGATCGCCTGGCTGTTCGACCTGTTTCCAATTCTTCGCGAACGCCAGAAGCAGGCAGCGGGCACCTTGTCGGGCGGCGAACAGCAAATGCTGACCTTAGCGCGGGCGCTGATGATGAGGCCCAAGCTTCTGATCCTCGATGAGCCGACGCTCGGTTTGGCGCCGGTCATTCTGGAACAGCTTTCAAAGGCGCTGGAACGATTGCGGCAGACGACCGCCATCACGGTGCTGCTCGGCGAGCAGAACGTCACCTTTGCTTTGCCGCATGCCGACCGTGTCTACATGCTCGAACACGCGCGGATCGTCTGGGAGGGCGAACCGGCGAAGTTCGCGGCCAGCGCCGGCATCGGCTATTTGTAGCTGCCCCGCCCAAATTTTTTCTCACCCCCGCAAAAAATCCAGGACGGCGGTCTCGGCCAGAACCGCTTGCGGGATTTCGTGACGCGCGGAACGGGCGCGCTCCTCGGCAGTCTGCGTCGCCTGCAAATAGGCGCCGAGGTGGCGCGCCCGCTCGATGATCCTCTTATTGTCGGGTAGCCGCTGCGCTTCGAAGCGGCGAAGCGCGGCTTCGATGTCTTCGGCGTCGAGCGCCTCGGCAAGCGCCGTCGCATCGTCGGCCGCCTTGGAGACTCCGGCGGCGACATGCGGCCTTGCAACAAAGGCCGCGTCGCCGATGATCGCGACCCGCCCGAAAGCAAGGCGCGGACTTTCCAGATCGTAAATTGGCTGCAGAATCGGCTCTTCGATGAGCCGGACGATCTCGCGGAATTGGGGCGCCAGTAGCCGCTCCGCCGCGGTCCGCATGGCGGCGATTGGTTCCAGCCGAATAAGCAGCGGCGGAATCGAAATCGAATGAACGACGCCGTTCCAGCCGGTAAGGAGTTGCGGCAACTCCCCGCTCTCGTCGGCCGGCCGGTACCACACCACGTTGTAGCGCCGCTGTCCCTCCCGCAGCTCACCGTCGGGTCCGGCGACTGGATAGCCAAGACATTGCTCGCCAGGCGGCAAACAAAACGTCATCGCCATGTAGAGTTCGCGATGGATATCCGACGGGATGGCCCGCTCGGGCAGAAGTGCACGCCAGGCGACATATCCCGCATAGAGCGGCGCGATATCGGGAAGGCATTGCTGACGCACGGTCGAACGCAATCCATCCGCGCCGATAAGCACATCTGCCCGGATCGAGCCGGCGTCGCTGAAATGGGCATGGACGGCTTGCCCGCTCTGCTCGAAAGCCATTAGGCCTTTGCCGCGATGATAGCGCTCCGCCGCAAAGGCATCGCGCAGCACGCGGTAGACCCGCTCCCATGCGGTAAGCACCTGCGGACATTCGGACGTCACGGTGACTAGGCCCGCCTGGTCGAGGATTTTGCGCGTCGTCACGGCAATGCCGAGATCGCGGGTCTCAAGCCCAAGCGCCTTCATGCGCGCGATCAATTCGGCCTGAGCGACGATGCCCGCCCCGCGGCCAGCCAGCTCCGTTTCGACCCGTTCGAAGACGTCGACATCCCAGCCGCGCCGGCGAAGCATGATCCCCGCCAAAAGACCGCTCATCGAGCCGCCGATCACGAGCGCTCGGCGTTTTTTCGCCATCGAAATTCCCGCGATTTCCCGAGCTTTCCTCAGTCGGAAAGGTTTTCTATATTGATCCTACAATCCTTGGAGGAACGCCATGGCTCTAACAATGACGGACAAAACGACCGATCATGCCGATAAGTCGGCATGGCCACCTGCCATTGCGGCCGAATTCGAGCGTGAACGGCAGAACAACAACGGTTGTGTTGGCTCGATGCTTCTGTCGGAAACCGAGCAAGTGAGGGTCTGGATGATTCGGCTGGCGCCGGGCGAAAGGATCGGTTTCCATCGGCACGTTCTTGACTATTTCTGGACCTCTGTATCGGGCGGACGTGGCCGCCAGCATGTCCACGATGGCAGCACGGTCGAATATACCTACCGGCCCGGTGAGACCCGTCACGAGACCTATGGACCGGGTCAGTTCAAGGTTCATGACCTTGAAAATATCGGTGACAAGGAGATGGTTTTCATGACCATCGAATTTCTTCGCAGTGCGAACAAGCCCCTCGCCATTCCGGAAACGGTCCGAGCCGCGGCGTAGCACGCCGGATTTTTCGCGCCGCATCGCCATGGCGTGCGCCTGATCCACGGCCCACGCATTCGGACCGGTCGTCTTTGTGTTTCCTCTTCCCACCTCTCCGACCGGGAGCCGCGGCTTATTAGCCGGGGCGCAAAGTTTCCTAGCCAAGACGGAAACGTTGCTGCACACTCCCCAAAGCTGAGTGGCTGAATAATGATTTTTTCGTTCGATCTCCTCATCAACGCCGTCGTGTCGGGCATCCTGATCGGCGGTTTCTATGCCGCGGTGACTTCGGGCGTTTCGCTGTCGTTCGGTATTCTGGATATTGTCAACATTGCCCATCCGGCTTTCATCATCCTTGGCTCATATGTTGCCTACGCCGCCAATTCGAGCCTCGGGCTCGATCCGATTCTGACTGCGATCGTGATGATGCCTGCTTTCTATTTGCTGGGCGCCGGAATTTATCAGGTCTATTACACCTCGTTCGAAAAGCGCGGCCAGGAATCATTGCGCGGGCTTGCTTTCTTCTTTGGCCTGCTATTCATCACGGAAGTTTCGCTCGTGCTCTATTTCGGCGTCGATTATCGCTACGTCGACGCACGCTATATCGGCCCGTCGTGGCACTTCGGCATGCTCGACATACCGCTGCGGATCTTGGTGCCCTACCTGGTTTCGCTCTTGCTGATGGCGGCATTGCAAATCTTCCTGACCCGGACATTCGTCGGCCGGGCAATCATGGCGGTGGCGCAGGATCAGCTTGCATTGCGGCTGATGGCTGTCGACCCGATCAGGATTAAACGGATCGCTTTCGGCGTTTCCATCGCGACCGCCTCGTTGGCCGGCGCATTTCTCATCATCATCCAGCCCGTCGAACCCTCCGTGGGACGCGAATATATTGGCCGCGTCTTTGCGATCTGCGTGCTCGGCGGAATGGGAAGCTTGCCGGGGACAGTGATTGCGGCGATGCTGCTCGGCGTTGTCGAGAGTCTCACCTCGACGTTCTACGGCCCTTCCTGGGCGCCCGCAGTGTCGTTCGGATTTTTGTTGTTGACGCTGGCGGTGCGGCCAGCCGGCCTGTTGGGACGATAGCTGTGCGCACGCCCACTTTCCTCCTTATCTGCCTTGCCGTCTCCGCCGCGGTGTTCGCCATCTCGGTGGCGCTCGGCAACGACTACATCTTTTTCGCCGGCTATGTCGTGATGCAATATGTCGTGTTGAGTACGGCCTGGAATATCCTTGGCGGCTATTGCGGATACGTGAATTTTGGTTCGGCCGCTTTTTTTGCTCTCGGCGCTTATTCGACGGTGGCGATCTATAAGCTCATTACCGAGAACGATTTCTATCGCATGCCCATGCCCGTGCTGATGCTCATCGGCGGCGTGGTGTCGGGTGTGGTAGGGTTGGGCATGGGCTATCTGACGCTGCGGCTGCGCGGCGCGTTCTTTGCGATCGCGACGCTGGCGCTTGCGGTCGTGCTGCAAACGCTCATCGTGAACTGGGACTACGTCGGCGGCTCGCGTGGCGCCTATATCATTCGTCCGGAACAAATAGAACCGATCGGCAGTTACATTCGCTATTTGTTTCTGATCATGATGCTGCTCGCGGTTGCGGCGGTGACAATTGCGCGTTTGATCGAACATTCGCGGCTTGGATATGGTTTCGCCACCATTCGCGACGATGAACTTGCAGCCGAAGCCTCCGGCGTGCCGACGCTGCGTTTGAAACTGATCGCCACCACCATTTCCGGCGCGCTGATGGGCATGGCCGGCGCGCCATTCCCCTACTACATCGGCTATCTGCAGCCCGCGTCCACATTCGGATTGGACTACGCGGTGAACTCTATCGCCATGCCGCTCATCGGCGGCACGACGAGTTGGGTGGGACCATTGATGGGCGCGCTGCTGCTCGGATCATTGCAACAGATCGCGACGGTGACGATCTCATCGGCCGTGAACCTTTTGATCGTCGGCTGTCTCCTGGTCGTTTTCGTCGTCATTGCGCCAAATGGCATCGTCGGCTTGTCCCACACATATCTTCAACGCAAACCGGAAGACTTTGTCGGCCGGCGTCCCGTCGACGCCGATGCGTCGGGAAAAGTGCCATGAACGCAGCCGCAGTAACTGCCGCCGCGCACGGATTGCTTCGCGTCAATAATCTTGGCAAGCGCTTTGGCGGCTTTGTCGCGCTGGAAAATGTTTCGCTGTCGGTAGCGGCGGGCGAGCGTCTCGGCCTGATCGGGCCCAACGGCTCGGGCAAGAGCACGCTGGTGAATTGCATTTGCGGGACGCTGCGCAACGAATATGGCAGCGTCCACTTCGGCGCGCAAAAACTCGACGGGCTCGACGCGCATGAGCGCACTCATCTTGGGTTGGCGCGCAGTTTTCAGCTGCCTCGCCCATTCGTCAGCTTGAGTCTCGCCGACAATATTCGTATTCCCCTGCTCTACACGGTTGCAATGCGCCGCGGCCATCACCACGCCTCGCGTGAAGTGGAGGAGCGCTGCGTTGAGCTCCTGTGTGAAGTCGGGCTCGGCGACAAGGCGCGGCGTTTGCCGCGCGAACTCACTCAAGTCGAAATGCGCAAACTTGAGCTCGCCCGCGCGATGGCGTCGGAGCCCAAGCTCCTCATCGCCGACGAGGCGATGGCGGGACTGACGCATTCGGAAATTGAAGATATCTTGGCCTTGCTCGTTCGCCTGAATGAACAAGGCGTCACGATCATTCTGATCGAACACATTATGAGTGCGGTGATGAGCTTTTCGCGCCGGCTCGTCGTGCTTGTTTCCGGCCGCAAAATCGCCGACGGCGCGCCCGGCGATGTGATGCGCGATCCGGAAGTCGAAAGAGCTTACCTTGGCCAATAGCCTCACCATCGCCGGCATCCACGCCGCCTACGGCGCAGTCCGCGTTATCGACGACGTGTCGATCAAGGTTCGCAGCGGAGAAACGGTCGTGCTACTCGGCACCAACGGCAACGGCAAGTCGACGCTCATGAAATGCATCATGGGCATGGTGCGGCCGAATGAAGGCACGATCGTCGCTGAGATCGACGGCATCCACTACGAGCTGGTCGGGCGCACCACCGAGGATATCGTCGATCTCGGTATCGCGCTGGTGCCGGAGGGTCGCCGGCTGTTTCCACTGCTGACGGTGGAGGAGAATCTCCTGCTCGGCGCGTTTCGCCGCGCGGCGCGGGTCGAACTGATGCGCAATCTGGCGGTTTGTTTCGAAACCTTTCCACGGCTTGCCGAGCGCCGGCGCCAGCTCGCCGGCAGCCTCTCCGGCGGCGAACAACAGATGCTGGCGCTCGGCCGCGCGCTGATGCTGGCGCCAAAAATCCTTCTTGTCGACGAGCCATCGGTAGGACTTGCGCCAATTCTCGTCAGCCGCACCATCGACGCGATCGCCGAAATGAAAAAACGTTACGCGCTAACCGTACTGATGGCAGAACAAAATTTCAACCAAGCCATCCGCATCGCCGATCGCGGCTACGTTATCGTCCACGGCAAGATCGCCTTCGAGGGCCGCTCCGCCGAGGAACTCAACAACAACGATTTGATCAAGAAATTTTATTTAGGCCTGTGAGCTGCCTCCACGTCAGGCCGAGAAGAAATTCACTGTACCGGAAAATCGAAATAGGTATTCGGATAGGGTTCATTTCGGAGTGTGAAGTGCCACCACTCTTTGTCGTAGCCACGAAAGCCGTGCCGCCGCATGGCGGCGGCAAGCAACATTCGGTTTGCATGTTGCTCGGCACCGATCGTCGGATCCGCAGTCCATGATTTTGGACTGAAGAAATCGAACGGCGTGCCCATGTCGAGCTCCCGGCCGTCCGCGCGCGCCAGTGTTAGATCGGCGGTCGAGCCTCGCGAATGTCCCGAATGCCAAGCGATATAGCCGTCGCGAAACAGGGTGCGCTTATCGACGTTCGGATAGAATTCCGCCTTGGCAATTTGATCGCCGGGATTATGCGCCCAGCGCACGAAATTGGCCACCGCGCGGACGGGCCGATAGCAGTCGAACACCTTTACGAAAAGCCCGCGCGACGCGACATCGCGCGCGACTTCGGCCAACGCATCGGCCGCAGACGAGGTAAGCAAACAATGCGGCGCTTGATAGCCATCGATCGCGCGGCCGACGAAATTATGCGATCCGGCATAGCGAATTTCGGCAATCAGGCCCGGCACGACCGTTGTGGCGTCAACGAACGTGTCAGGCGGCTGGTTCGTGGCGGTTTGCTCGGCGAGCGCGATTTGCACGCTCGCAGTCAGTGCAAGTGACAAGGCGAATGTCGGGCCGAGTTTCAACATCGATCAATTTACCAGTGAATCGTTCGATATTTTGCGACGCGCCGCTCGGTCTTTTGCGACACCGATTTATGCCGGCAGAAGAGAGTCTCACTCAACTTACCAAACAGTTAGTCGCTGCGGACCGGTCTTCATGAAATTAAATCGTGGAAAAGATGATTTAAATTCATTGGTCGACATGTGTTGTTGAAAGTTTTGGAACCACCGCGGAATAAGCATGTTTGTTGGGTGTTAGAGCGATCATTATGCAATGGTCTCCTTCCTCCTCCCCCACCACAGGCCTGCCTAGGCCAAAGCCGTCAATGCCGCCTTCGCGTAAGCATCACAACAGAATTCGTGAATTATTCCTCCAGAGCGCCGGTAGATTGTTCAACCGTCACGGTTTTAATGCCGTTTCGATTGACGATGTCATGGCAGAAGCTGGGCTGACACGTGGAAGCTTCTATTGCTACTTCTTGTCAAAGAGCGATCTTTACGCGCAATCGGTCGCACGTGTCGTCCAGGAAGATCCGGGAAACACCAACGGCAGCGGATCGGGACAAATAAAGGCCGAGAAGATCGTTCACGACTATCTGTCGGACCAGGATCTCTAAGAGGCAACTGAAACGTTTCCGATGATAGGTCTGCCCAACGACATTTCGCGTACTGATCGCGCGGTCAGGCAGGCGTTCGAGTCGGCGCTCAAAGTGATGGTTGAATCGTTTGAGAAGGCCGCGAATGGGAACACTCAAATGCGGCGTACACACGCGCTTGCCATCGCCGCTCTCTGCGTGGGTGGCATGGTGATGTCGCGGTCGATCGACGACCGCAAATAAGGTGATGAGCTGCGTGACGCTGCGAAGGCGACAGCACTCGACCTGGGCAAATGTTGACCGGCGCAAGGGGACTAGCGCAAGGGGACTGCCACAAGGGGGCTGGCGCACGGTGACCGGCGCCGGTGATCGGCAAGCGGTGAGCGCCGCCGCTATTGGGGACATGCCGATACCCACACTCCTTCAAGCGTACTTTCCGAATCGACCATTGGTATGCCGGCCATTTCGGCCTTGCTCCGCAGGGTTGCGGTGTAATGGCGCGGGTTGTCGAAGTTAAACTCGCCGGTCAACTCCATATCGAGTTGGCCTTTGCAAGTGAGCCGCCAACTCAGCCGCGTACTGGTCAACGTGCGTTCGATCGGCGCACAAGTGGAATTCACCGTGCGAGAGATCGGCGAGAATGTCGTGGCAAGGTCGCGGGTATCTTCCGGGGTGAGGCATTTCGACGATTCGTGCGGTAGCCCGGTCTCGCCACGACTCTGTGTTCTGGTGGTGATCTTCCACAGACCCGGCTCAATGCCGTCGGCGTAAGCGGTCGGGGCGCGCAAGATTACCACAAAGAAAACGCAGCAAGCGGCAGCCGCGGCTCCTCGGCAACGTACTGACATTATTCAGCAACTCCAAGTTTCGACAAAAATAAGCTGACCTACCAGTGAGGGTTGTTCAAGGCCGCGTGAAGGCCTCTTTCTTCCGAAAATTCCAGCGCTATTTATTGGTTTTGAATGCGTTGACCGACCTGAAACCAAGGCCAGGGCGCCATGAACCACTCGATGAAAAACGCGGATCGCACCACGCATTTGAAGATCGTAGTGATCGGATTGCTCTGCGCCATCGTCGTCGCAGGTGTTGGCATTTTTGCGCATGTCGGCAGCAGTATCGATCTCGGTACGGCGCCGCTGGTCAAGGCTGGCCAGCCGACTGCTTTGAGCGGCAGCATTCCCACCATTCGATGATCGGACTGTTCTAATCCCGTCGACTCTTATTCCGTCTGATCTTTTTCAGCCCGACGATCCGGGCAGCGCCTCGACCATACGGCCGCGGAACAACATTGGACCCCTCGGCGCACCGCTCTGCGAACCGCCGGCTGGCTCTAGCGAAACCCCGTAACTCGCGGACCGCATTGCATCCAGATCGACGTTTGCTGGGATGGGCCGCCTTGTGAATTCGTCGGCTCCGACCGCACCCAGTGACGTCGGTTTCGGTAACTTGCTTGAGAAAAGCCAGAGCTCGTAACTGCGGCCGCTATCCGGAGCGGCCGTCAGTCTGCGCACGGTCATTGTCCGCTCTTGCGGATCGAGCGTGAGCAGAAACGCGGGCGCGGTCGGTTCTTGCTGCAGTACAGCGACGAGCCGTGAACCCGGAGCCGGTTTTGGCGCTGCTGCGAGAACCGGCTGCGATTGCCGGCCCAGCGGAATGAGCCTGGAGGCCAACTGTGCGATGCCAACATAGGCAGCGAGCAAAGCCGCAATCGCGCCCGTCGCCAGCGCGAGACCCCGCCAGCGCCGCACACCTTGCCGCAAAGCAAGAATTTCAGCATCTGAAGCGATTTCCGGCATGGCCGCGGTGGACGGCGGCGGCGGCGACCGACCGAAATTGGCCGCCGGCGTCTCCGGCAATAAGGTCGACGCAAGCGCATTCACCAGCGCCGCTTCGTCCAAATCCGCTGTCGTCGCCTCCGAACTGTCTGGATCCTTCGGCTGATCCGAAGCGTCCTTCGGCTGCTCCGAGAGCAAATCAGGGACCAAGTCAGGGACCAAGTCCAGACTCGGCTCAAGCACGTCCTCCGGTTCACCCTGCAAAGGCGCCGTCGGTACGGCTTGCGGGGCTAGCTCTTCAATTGATGGCGCCGAACTGACAATTGTTAGGTCGCCGTGTTGAGCGCTATCGATTTCGGTTTTGATCTTATGCCAAAGGTCAGGCGGCGGTTCGACAGCCTCGACCATAACGTTGAGTTCGCCGAGGCGGTGCTCCCACACCCGCACGATCGCGGCGAAGCCTGAATCGAGCGCTAGCAACGCTTCGGCTTGTTCGCGCTCTTCTGCGGAGAGCGTGCCCAAGACATATTCGGCGGCAAGAGCATCCCGGTCCTCGTCGTCCATCGCTGCCTCGACTGCTGTTGTTCTTTGTACGTGTAACTTTGTCCGCTGCGGGCCCGTCAGCGTTCACTTTCCATGCATTCGCGAATTTCGAGCAGACTGCGCCGAAGCCAGGTCTCGATCGTATTCATTGGAATATCGAGCTTTTGCGCCAGTTGATCGCGGCTCCAGCCGCTATAATAGGCAAGAAGCACTATGCGCTGTTTTTCCGGATCGAGCCGGCCGAGGCAAGACAGAAGACGTTTGAGTTCGTCGGTCATTTCGCGCCGCGCGAGCGGCTGCGGCGCTTCGGAAGCCGGTTCACGCGTTTCCGCTTCGTCCTCGACCGAAAGATCTCCGCGCTTGCGCACAATGTCAATGGCGCGGTTGCGCGCAATGGCCACCATCCAGGTAATGGGGCTCGCCGCATTAGGGTCAAATCCATCCGCCGTCTTCCATATTTTGAGATAGGTCTCTTTCATGACCTCTTCGGCCAATGCAGGCCTTCCCAAGATGCGGAGCAGGACGCCGTAGAGTTTTGCCCGCGTTGCTTCATAGAGACGCTCGAACGCGGTCTCGTCGCCCCTGGCGACGGCACCAAGCAACCAGATCAATTCGGTCTGCATCAGCATGACAGCCTCGGCCCCTGCAAAATCCAAGGATTGGGACCTAGAGATCGGGCCCGAAAAGGCGCTCTCAAAACCCAAACCGGGTGATCCCCGTGCATGGACGAGTCCAGTTCCTTCTCGCCACTGAACATTATCGCCGCGAAAAGTGGGCTTCGTCGAGAGCGAAAGCTGGGGCTTTCTATTATTTTGCTTTGGCGGCGAAAACGAAAATCCGCAAGCGGAGTCCATGCCGGTATGTACCCGGCTCACCGTGATCCGAGCTTGTCGCTGTCGTTCGGCGAGGAATGACCCGAGGCGCTTTACGCCTGGGCCACGCCACGTGCGCGCAGGAGTTCGATGCCGTGAAGCTCGGCCTCTTGGACGGCCTCTTCCGTCTCGCGTTCCCGCATCTGGTCGCGTGCGCCGAGTAGCTCCACCTTCTTCAGGTCGTCGAAGGCCTCACCGAGGGCCGCTTTGGCATCTTCAAGCTGAAGACGCAGCTCGTCGACCGAGCGCTTAAGGTTTTCACGCCGCGCGATAGCCGCCTTGGCATAGGTCGGATAGGCAAAATGTGCCGGGTCGTGAATACCGGAGCGATCTTGTTCGACGCGAATCTCGCGCTCGAGGTCCGCCGCCATGCGGTCGAACTCGGCCATCATTGTCTCGATTTGCGCAACTTTGCGCCGCTTCTCGTCAACCTGAAACTTCTTGAGCCTAATGAGCGTCTCTCGGGACTTCATCGACTGTTACTCCCCCGAAGCCACGGGGCCAAGCGCCTCGCCCCCTCGCTTACCCGCCCGCAAGCGCCGGGTGGGAAAGGAAGGAAGCGCCTGGCGCCCCCCGATAGCGTCGATTGTGGCGCGATAACGTTAGCGTTCGGTTTCCATCGCGGCCTTTAAGGGGGGCCGCGCCTGAGGGACCTAGGCCGTCTGACCGACCGAGGGGATTGGTTGGGAGGGAGCAGCCCGGGGCCCTAAGGCTGAGCCAGGGCCCAGACCGGTGAAGGGCGCGCCTACGAAAGAATGGTTACTCCGCAGTGCGGATTCTTAATCGCTTGTTTACCCGGGCCGTTAATCATCGGTCTATCGTCATAGGACCAAGGCACGCTCGCTTAGCCATACAGGCGGGGCGAGTCAGAGGAGTCGGTTAGCGCCAAAACTTAATCCGGAACATGAGCACGGGCGTGGCTAAAAAACCACTACCGCACAATATGTTGGCGGACATTGTCGCATTCCGCCTCAAAGACACTTGCGCGGGAGAATCAGGTTTTGTTAACCATACCGCAGTTATTGTTCCGAATCAGTTTGTCTAAGGCGTTTTCCAGGGGCCGCCGCTGCGGCGCGCCGACCTTGAGCCCGCGCGGCGAAGAAGGGGACTGGCATGCGCGTATTGCTGATTGAAGACGATAGCGCGACCGCGCAATCGATCGAATTGATGCTGAAATCCGAGAGCTTCAACGTCTACACAACCGACCTTGGAGAGGAAGGCATCGATCTCGGAAAGATCTACGACTACGATATCATTCTTCTCGATTTGAATTTGCCGGATATGTCGGGCTTCGAAGTGTTGCGCAGCCTGCGCGTGTCGAAGGTGAAGACCCCCATTCT
>DASPWC010000371.1:0-10787 GCA_035622055.1 Xanthobacteraceae bacterium
TGCCGGGATTTTCGGTAAGATTGCCGCGCTTTATTTCCAGCGCTGGGGCGATCAATCGGACGCACTCGCTCGCATCGCCGCCAAGAATCACAAGAACGGCGTCGGCAATCCCTACGCGCAAATCAGGAAAGATCTCGGCTATGATTTCTGCCGCGCCGAAAGCGAGAAAAATCCGCTGGTCGCGGGTCCGCTCAAGCGAACGGATTGTTCTCTTGTGTCCGACGGTGCGGCCGCGCTCGTGCTGGCCGACGTCGAAACGGCGCTTAAGCTCGGCAAGGCCGTCGTGTTCCGCGCCGCGCAACACGTCCAGGATTTCTTGCCGATGTCGCGCCGCGATGTCCTTAAGTTCGAAGGCTGTACCGTTGCGTGGCAGCGCGCACTGGCGCAGGCGGGCGTGACGCTCAAGGATCTCTCTTTTGCGGAGGTGCACGATTGCTTCACAATCGCCGAATTGATCGAATACGAGGCCATGGGCCTCGCGCCCGAAGGTCAGGGCGCCCGCGTCATCGCCGAGGGCACCGTCGTCAAAGATGGAGCACTGCCGATCAATCCGTCGGGAGGCTTGAAAGCCAAGGGTCATCCGATCGGCGCCACCGGCGTATCGATGCACGCGCTTGCCGCGATGCAGCTCACCGGTAAAGCCGGCGGCATGCAGGTTAAAGACGCCACGCTCGGCGGCATTTTCAACATGGGCGGCACCGCCGTCGCTAATTACGTCAGTATCCTGGAGCGGCTGCGGTAGGTCAGTCGCGCGGATCCCAGCACCAGCGAGCTAACCGGCAGACGTGGCCGTTCCGCCGGATCGTTCGCCGTCGCCGGCGATGACGGCGTCTGCTATCGCAAACTGCGCGCGCACCAGCTCCGCGAAAAAACCGCCGCGGCGCGCCAGCTCGTCGAACGTGCCGGCCTCGACAATGCGGCCGCTGTGAAAAACCAGAATCCGGGTCGCCTCGCGTATCGTGGCAAGACGATGCGCAATCACGAAGGTGGTGCGCCCTTTCATTACCTCGTCGAGGGCCGCCCCGACGCGGGCCTCGGTAACCGGGTCGAGCGCGCTCGTCGCCTCGTCGAGAATCAAGATGGGCGGATCTTTGAGTAGCGCTCGCGCGATGGCGAGCCGCTGCCTTTCGCCACCGGAAAGCAGCCGTCCGCGCTCGCCGATGCGCGCTTGCAGGCCTTCCGCATTGCGATCGATAAAGTCCAGCGCCTGCGCTCGCGCGGCCGCTTCCCGCAATTCTTCTTCGCTGGCGTCGGGCTTGCCGACGCGCAAATTCTCGGCAATCGAGCGGTTGAAAAGCAGCGTCTCCTGAAAAACGACACCGATATTGCGCCGCAGGCCGGTGAGCGTGAAGTCGCGGATATCCGTTCCGTCAATGAAGATCGCGCCCGATTGCGGATCGAATGCCCGATGCAGCAGCGCGAGCGCGGTTGACTTGCCACTGCCGGTCGGACCGACCAAAGCGATGCGGTCGCCGGGCGATGCAGAGAAACTCAAATCGGCGACAGCTTGCCGTTTGCCGTCATAGGAAAACGATACATCCTTGAATTCGACCACGCCGCGCACGCGGCCGGGATCGATTGCGTCGGGCCGGTTGCGCACGGCGGGTACGGTGTCGAGCACATCGAAAAAATCCGCAAGTTTCGGCGCGTCGAGGAACAGCCTATTCGCAAAACTGACCGACTGTTCGAGCCGGGCGATCAGCAGAGAAGCGATGCTCATGAAGCTGACGATTTGACCGACCGACGCCAGGCCGACGAGCTTCAGGTAGGTTCCGACCAGCAAGATGACGAGCAGCGTGAGCGTCGTGCCGGCGCGGGTGAGCACCGCGGCAACGGCCCACCACGATAGGACTGGCATTTGCGCGCGGAGCAGCGAGTTGACCAGGCTCTTTAATTCGGAAACCTCAAGTTCGACGCGGGCGTAGCTCTGCACCAGCGCGACATTGCCAAGCGCGTCGGCCGCGGTTTCGGCGAGATCGGAATAGTGCCGCTCGACCGCGCTTTGCAGGGCAAAGGCCCTGCGCATGACGACCGTGGTCAGTATCGTGAACCCGACGCACAGTGCGATCAGCGGCAACGCAAGCCGCCAATTGAGCACGAGCGAAGCCGGCAGCAGCAGCACGATAAAGACGAACGCCGAAAAATGCTCGCGGAAGAAGGAGACCCATAGCCACCACAGCGTGTCGGTGCCGGTGAGCATGACCTTCATTTGCCGGCCCGAATGCGCGCCGGAATGGTAAGCAAGCGGCAATTGCAGCACGTGCTCGAAATAGTCGGCCAGCACCATGTTACGGCGACGATGGGCGAGGCGGTCCGCGAACCAGGCCACCAGCGTGCCGGCGGCGATGATGAACAGGCCGAAGCCGACCCAACTCCCGATCAGCGGGGCCAGCGCATGCGCGGCGGCCGCAATGCCGGAAGGCAGCGGACCGGAGAGCGCATCGACGATCCGGCCAAGCAAGACCGGCTCGACGAATTGCGCGCCGGCGAGCGCGATATTGGCGAGCGCCAGCGTTACCGCGAGCTTCGCATCGGGCCGTAAAAGGCCGAGCATGCGAAAATAGATGCGGATGAAGGACATGCGGAATTCTAGGCAGAGTGAGGCAAAATCCAACATGGGGATAATGGCTTGCTAGGCGCCGCTTGACAGGCCACCCTTTGTGCCGTATTTAACCAATCAGTTATTTAACCGGATGGTAAAATTGTCGCTCGACAACGCCTTCGCCGCCCTGTCCGATCCGACCCGCCGGGCCATCCTCGCGCGTTTGGCGCTAGGCGAAACCTCGGTGAGCGAGCTGGCCAAGCCCTTCGATATGAGCCTGCCTGCGATCTCCAAACATCTGAAAGTGCTGGAGCGCGCCGGGCTGATCGCGCGGGGCCGCGAGGCGCAACGGCGTCCATGCCGGATCGAGCCGCGCGCGCTCAAGGACATCGATGACTGGCTCGGGAACTACCGCCGGTTTTTCGACGAGAGCTTCGACCGGCTCGACGCCTATCTAAAAAAGCTTCAGGTCAAAGATCGCAAAGAATCCGCGAGCAAAGAGGCAGGAGCGAGGTATGGGAAACATGGCCGCCGCAAACAGCCTCAATCTTGACCGTGATCCGCGATCCATCATCGGAACGCGCGAGTTCGACGCGCCGCGCGAACTCGTATTTTGCGCTTGGACCGATCCCAAACACCTCGCGCAGTGGTGGGGACCGAACGGTTTCACGACGACGACGCACAGCTTTGATTTTCGGCCGGGGGGCGCGTGGCGTTTCGTGATGCACGGCCCCGACGGCCGCGACTATCAGAACCGGATTACCTTTGAAGAGATCGTGCCGCCAGAGCGTATCGTTTACCGGCACGGCGGAGGAAACGACGTCGAGCCGGTGCAGTTCAGGCAAACAGTCATTTTCGAAGACCTGGGTAACCGCACACGCATCACTTGGCGAGGCGATTTCCCCTCCGCGGCGGAACGCAATCGCGTCATCAAGAATTATGGCGCAGACAAGGGCCTCGTCGAGACGCTTGCCCGGCTGGGCAGCTATGTGGCAGCGATGGCGTAGAGTCAAAACGTAAAGGAAGTACGCGATGAATCTGCAACCGTATCTGTTTTTCGACGGCAAATGCGACGAAGCGCTGGACTTCTATAAAAAGGCGGTTGGCGCGGAACCCAAGATGTTGATGCGCTTCAATCAGGCGCCGGACCAATCGATGATCAGCCCTGGTTCCGAGAACAAGGTAATGCACGCGCAGGTTCAAATCGGCGATGCGACCGTTCTCATGTCGGACGGCCGCTGCACCGGGAATACCAATTTCCAGGGCTTCGCCTTGACCATCTCGGCGAACACGGAACGCGAAGCCGACGGCGTGTTCAACGCGCTCGCCGATGGCGGAAAGGTGACCATGCCAATGGCGAAGACCTTCTTCTCGCCGCGGTTCGGCATGCTGACCGACAAGTTCGGGGTCGGCTGGATGGTTCTGGTCGCGCAGGGCTGACGCCGGGTCGAATTTACTTGGAGGACGATCATGCTGACCCAAACCAAAACGGGCGATTTCGTCATCACGCGCGTCTTCGACGCGCCGCCCGATTTGTTGTGGAAATGCCTCACCGAGCCGGAACGGATGAAGGAATGGTCTGGGCCAAAGGGCTCGGTCATCGTCGCGGCTAAGATGGATCTGCGCGTCGGCGGTATTTATCACGGTGCGATGCGCGGCCCCGACGGTAAAGTCATTTGGGCCAAGTTCGTTTATCGCGAGGTTGTGCCGCCACGCCGCCTGGTCTGGGAACATTCATGCTCGGACGAAGCGGGCGGTCTCACGCGCCATCCGCTCAGCCCGAGCTGGCCGCTACGGCTGTTGACGACGGTGACATTGCAAGACGCGCCGGGGGGCAAGACGTCGCTCGCGTTGACTTGGTCACCGCTCGACGCATCGCCGCAAGAACAGAGCACGTTCGGTGCGGCGCATGAGAGCATGCACGACGGCTGGGGTGGCTCGTTCGAACGGCTGGACGCCTACCTCGCCGGTCACAAATCGTCGGACTTGGGGGTACGCCATGCGTAGAGCTGCAACTCAAGAGAAACCCGCCGAGCGCGAAATCACCATCACGCGGGTGTTCGACGCTCCGCGCGCTCAAGTGTTCGAGGCCTGGACGAATGCCAAACACCTCGCGCGATGGTGGGGGCCTAAAGGCTTCACCAATCCGGTTTGCGAGATCGATGCTCGCGTCGGCGGCGCGATCCGCATTCACATGCGCAGCCCGGACGGCAATATCTATCCGATGAAAGGCGAGTTACGCGAAATCGTCCCGCCCGAACGGCTCGTTTTCACCAATATCGCGGTTGATGCCGCGGGTAATCCCATTATCGAAGGTCTAACCACTGTCACTTTCGTCGAGACCGGCGGCAAGACGACGATAACGCTTCACACCCAAGGGCGCGCGGTCGTCGACTATGCCGTTGGCTATCTACAGGGCATGGAGGCCGGTTGGACGGGGAGCATCGACAAGCTCGAGACGCTGCTTAGCGCCGGTTTGGCTGGCGGCGGCGGTTAATCCTCACCCGTTTTGCCGGGACAGGATAAAATATCGCTATGAACGGAATTACGGCCGCGCTGCCGCCATTCCGGGCGCCATACGCTCCGCCCGACGAGGATCTGGCGGCAAAGTTCCTGGCGAATGCCGCGCGCGAAGGCGCCGCTGAAAGCCGCGTCGATGCACGAGCGCGACGGCTGGTTGAGGCGATCCGCGCCAAAACCGGCGGATTGGGCGGCGTTGACGACTTTCTGCACGCCTACTCGCTTTCCACCAAGGAGGGGCTGGCGCTCATGGTGCTGGCGGAGGCGCTGCTACGTGTACCCGACGCCGCGACAGCAGATCAGCTCATCGAGGATAAGCTCGCCGCCGGACGCTGGCTCGACGGCGATGTCAAATCGACCGCGCTTTTGGTCTCGGCCTCGGCATGGACGCTCGGCATTGCCGCGCGCATCATTCATCCGGCCGAAACGCCAGAAACGATTCTTGACAATATCGTCCGCCGCGTTGGGCTGCCCACCATGCGCGCGGCTACGCGCCAGGCGATGCGCTTGTTGGGTTCACATTTCGTCATAGGCCAGACGATCGAGGATGCATTGGCGCGCACCCGGGCGCACGCCGATTTCGGCTATTCTTTCGATATGCTCGGCGAGGGTGCGCGCACGGGCGCCGACGCCAAAAATTATTTCGAGGCCTACGCCGGCGCGATCGCCGCCATAGGCGCCGATGACCGGAACAAAAACCGAGGCGGCCGGTCCGGAATCTCCATCAAGCTTTCGGCGCTGCATCCGCGCTACGAGGCCATCTCCCGCGAACGGCTGCTCACGGAGCTTGCGCCGCGTCTCGTCGAACTCGCGCGCTTGGCCAAGGCGCAGGAGCTTGAGTTGACGGTCGACGCAGAGGAGGCGGACCGGCTCGAATTGTCGCTCGAAATCATTGCCGCAGCACTGGGCGATCGTGCGCTCGGTGGCTGGGATGGATTTGGACTGGCGGTCCAGGCTTACCAGAAGCGTGCATTGGCGGTGATCGGTTGGGTGGAAGAAGTCGCCGCGGCGCTCAATCGGAAATTGACGGTCCGGTTGGTCAAGGGCGCCTATTGGGACACCGAGATCAAGCGCGCCCAAGAACGCGGCTTGGCCGATTATCCGGTATTCACGCGCAAAGCCATGACCGATCTCTGCTACATGGCTTGCGTGAGAAGACTGCTCGCTTCGCGCCGGCGGCTTTTTCCGCAATTCGCAACGCATAATGCGCTGACGGTCGCCGGCGTAATCGAGGATGCCGGCGGTGTCGACGGTTTCGAGTTCCAGCGTCTCTACGGCATGGGGGAGGCGCTTTACCAAACGCTCGCCGATGAGTTTCCGGATGTTGCCTGCCGGGTCTATGCCCCGGTCGGAGGCCACCGCGATCTTCTCGCTTATCTGGTGCGGCGGCTTTTGGAGAATGGGGCAAATTCGTCGTTCGTTTCGGTCGCCGCCGACCGCAGCGTGCCGGTGACGCAAATCCTGTGGCGCCCACAAAGTTGGATTGCCGATCTGGATCAGGCGCGCAATCGGAAGATTCCACTGCCACGTAATCTATTTGCGCCGGAGCGGTGCGCGGCGGCGGGCATCGATTTCGGCGATCGCCAAAGCCTCGATGCCCTTGTGGAAGAGGTCCGGGAGGGCTCGCGCCTGAGCGCGGAAGCTTGGCCGCTGGTCAATGGCGTTGCTCTTCCCGGCGTTGCGCGCGAAACGCGTTCGCCAATCGACGCAAGTACGACCGGCACTGTTCGCGAAGCCGACGAAGCGATCGTGCGCGCCGCAATGGGCGCAGCGTCGGACGGCTTTGCCGCATGGACGGGACGGCCGATCGAGCAACGGTCCGTCGTTCTCGAACGGGCCGCCGACTGGCTCGAACTCAACCGCGGCCGGTTGTTGGCGCTGTTGCAGAACGAGGCGGGAAAGACCCTGGACGATGCGCTCGCGGAACTGCGCGAAGCAGTCGACTATTGCCGCTATTACGCCGCACAGGCACGCGTCGCGCTGGCCGCGGCGCCAATGCCGGGACCGACCGGCGAAAGCAACGAATTGCGCTATCGCGGCCGCGGCGTTTTCGTTTGCATATCGCCGTGGAATTTCCCGCTTGCCATTTTCCTCGGCCAGATCGCCGCCGCGCTTCTCGCCGGCAACACGGTGGTGGCCAAGCCGGCTGAACAGACGCCGCTCGTCGCCGCGCTCGCCGTCGCCCTTCTCCACGAGGCCGGCGTACCGAAAAGCGCTCTGCATCTTGTTCCGGGAGACGGCGCGATCGGCGCCAGCCTCGTCGCGCAGCGGCAGGTCGCCGGCGTGGCCTTCACCGGTTCGACCGAAACCGGCCGCGCGATCAATCGCGCCCTCGCCGAAAAGAACGGACCGATCGTGCCGCTCATCGCCGAGACGGGCGGTATCAACGCCATGATCGTCGATGCAACCGGATTGCCCGAACAGGTCAGCGACGACGTGCTTGCGTCTTCGTTCCGCTCCGCCGGCCAGCGCTGTTCGGCGCTTCGGCTTCTTTGTTTGCAAGACGACGTCGCCGATCGCATACTCCCTATGGTGATCGGAGCAGCACGCGAACTGAAGGTCGGCGACCCGTGCCTTGTCGCCACCCATGTCGGTCCGGTGATCGATGCCAAGGCAAAGTCGCAGCTGGACGAATGGATCGGTGGCAACGAGCGCGCCGGCCGGCTGCGCTTTCGCTGGGACCGCTACAACCGCCTGCCGCCCGGGGGCACTTACGTAGCTCCCGTCATCATCGAACTCGACCGTGCCGCCGATCTCGATCGGGAAGTGTTCGGGCCGGTCCTGCACGTGGTGCGCTGGCACGCCGACAGGCTTGACGCGCTGCTCGACGACATCGCCGGAAACGGCACGGCGCTGACGCTCGGCATTCAATCGCGGATCGATTTCCGCGCCGAACGGATCGCCGGGCGGCTCCCGCACGGCAATATTTATGTGAACCGTAATATGATCGGCGCCGTCGTAGGCGTTCAACCCTTCGGCGGTACCAGGCTCTCGGGAACGGGACCAAAAACGGGCGGACCGAGCTACTTGCGCCGGTTTGCGACCGAGCAGGTCGTTACAGTTAATACCGCGGCGGCGGGGGGCAATGCCGGGCTCCTGGCCCAGGATGACTAACCTGGACGATGCATCAAGCCATTGCAGGGGTTGTTTTATGCCCCGCCAGGGCCATTAAACCATTGTCACCTAATGCCATTAACACAATCGCGACAAGATCACCCTATTGTGTTGCGTCATGACTGATTCGATTTCGCGCCTGTACCAAGCCGCCTACGCGTGCCGCGGTGACGATCCGTCAACTTCGCGGACCGCCCGGCTGTTGCGTGCCGGGCGCAGCAAGATGGCCAAGAAGCTCGCCGAAGAGGCCGTCGAGGTTGTGATCGACGCCATGCATGGCGATCGGGAAGCCGTCGTCAAGGAAAGCGCGGATCTCATCTATAATCTCGTCGTTCTCTGGATCGCCGCCGGGATCAAACCGGAAGATGTCTGGCGAGAAATGGACCGGCGCGAGCGGCTGTTTGGCATCGCCGAGAAGGTACCGAAAAAGCTGCCGGAGGAATTTCCGCGCCGCAAAATCGTGGTCCTTGAAAACCGCCGCGCTCGCAAGCGGCGCTGATCGAATTTCCCGCAGCCAATCTCGACCATGCTCGACCAGGTGATTTCGGCGCTGGCGGCGTGGATTGTCGGGGTGATTTCGTCGACCGGTTACCTCGGCGTCCTCATTCTGATGGCCATCGAATCGGCCTGCATCCCGCTGCCTTCGGAAATCATCATGCCGTTCGCGGGCTATCTCGTCTCGATCGGCAAGTTCACTCTGATCGGCGCGGCCACGATGGGTGCGCTCGGTTGCAATGTCGGATCGACGGTGGCCTACCTCATCGCCTCCAAGGGCGGGCGCCGCGCCTTCGAGCGCTGGGGCGCATATGTTCTCGTCAGCACAGCCGAGCTTGAGCGCGCCGAGCGTTTTTTTGCGCGCTACGGCGCGATCACGGTCTTTGTCGGCCGTCTGCTTCCGGTAGTGCGGACCTTTATCGCCTTTCCCGCCGGATTGGCCCGAATGCCGATGATGAAATTTCAGATCTATACATTTCTCGGTTCATGGCCCTGGTGCTTCGGACTCGCTTATATTGGCTTCTTGCTCGGCACACGCTGGAACAGCGATCCGACATTTCGCAAGCTCTTTCACGAATTCGATGCCGTCGTTGTGGCGCTCGTGGCTATTCTCTTTGCGTGGTTTGTCTGGGCAAGATGGCGGGAGCGAATGCGGCCCTGGCGTTAACTCTGCGCTTTTTTTGACTTGTTGGCGCCCAATTTGGCGGCCAAACTGAGACAATCCGGCCAAGTGAGTCCGAGTGGGTGCGTGACAGGGGGTGGTCGTGGCACCAGACAAAGACAACACGGCGAATGCGCGGGGGGCGGTCCAATCGTGGGCCTGCCGCAATTACATCGCGGCGTCGGTCATGGCTGCGACGACGGGCTTGGCGCTCGCCCAGAGCGATCAAGGCACGGCTAATCAAAGCGCGCCTGCCACGGCCCCGGCCGTGGCCCGACCGGCCGCGCAACAGCCGATGCTGCAGACCCCGCCACCGGCAGCGCCCGGCCCGGTATCGCCCGGCCCGGTATCGCCCGGTCCAGCAGCCGCGCAGCCGCCGCCCGCGGACGGCGCTCCGCCGGCTCCCGCCGAACAGCAGCAGCATGGCTTTTTCGACGACTTGGGCCGCTGGTGGCGCGACTCCGTCGCCGATTTTAACGCGAAGGTCAAAGAGCAGCAGTCCAAGCTCGATGAATTCAACAAAAAGTCGGCAGCCGCTGCCAAGGAAGCCGCGGCGGCGACGCAGCAAGCGATGACCGATGCCGCCTCCGCGATGGTGAAGCTGGGCCCGTCCAAGGTGATCGAAATCCACGAGCTTTGCGCGATCGCTGGCAATGGCGCAGCGGATTGCGCAACCGCGGCGGCCAACGCTTGCAAGACCAAAGGCTTCAAGGACGGCCAACCGCTCGACGTGCGCACGGCGGAAAAATGCACGGCGTCGCTATGGGTTTCCGGTCAACCATCCACCGCGCCGGATTGCCCCGTCGAAACCGTCGTTCTGCGCGCCGCCTGCCAGTAGCCGGGCGGATTTCCTAGTTCGCTTGTGCTAGTGTTGAGTCCAACCGTATCGTCGTGCCCGCGCATAGCCGAATAGCGGCGTCGTCCATGTCGCGGGCATCCACGCCTTAAATGCTGCGCGCTATGGGTGGACGTGGATGGCCGGAGCAGGTCCGGCTATGACTGGCGATGTTTTGGGGAGCGTTACCGTCATGATGTCCGACGCCGATCGTAATAAAGCTGCTGACATTCTTTTGGCTGCCGCGAAAGAGCGCAAACAAGCAGTGCAGTTATCGAAGACCTGGCCCGGGATCACGATGGAGGATGCCTATGCCATTTCGACCGAGGTGACAAACCGCAAGATAGCGGCCGGCGCCAAGCTCATCGGACACAAGGTGGGCCTTACCTCGAAGGCGATGCAGCGCTCGTCTCAGATCGACGAACCGGATTACGGCTACCTCCTCCATGACATGATGATTGCTGACGGCGCGCGCATTTCTCACGAGAATTATTGTTTGCCGCGCGTCGAAATCGAACTGGCTTTCATCCTCGGCAAGCCGCTGCGCGGTCCTGGCGTCAGCCTGCCCGATGTGCTGCGCGCCACTGAATATGTCGTGCCGGCGATCGAGATCGTGGACG
>DASPWC010000372.1:0-2368 GCA_035622055.1 Xanthobacteraceae bacterium
AGCCACGATGGTGGACTCGATTCCGAGCTGCGTCCGGCCACCATCGATAATGAGGTCGATCCGGCCGCCGAGATCGGCGAGCACGTGCGCGGCCGTCGTCGGCGACACATGGCCGGAGCAGTTGGCGGAAGGCACCACGAGCGCCCCCTTGAAGCTGCGGAGAATGTCTTGCGCGACGCGATGGATGGGCACCCGCAGCGCGATACTGTCGAGACCGGCGGTGGCCAAATCCGCGACCGGGCAGGGCGCGGATTTAGGCAGAACCAATGTCAGCGGCCCCGGCCAGAATGCCGCCGCTAGCCGCTCCGCAGCGGTATCGAACTCGGCGAGCTCTCGCGCCGCGGAAGGGTCGGCGACATGCGCGATCAGGGGATTGAAGCTGGGCCTTCCTTTCGCGGCGTAGAGCCGCGCCACCGCTTCGCCGTTCCCGGCGTCGGCGCCGAGCCCGTAGACCGTCTCGGTCGGAAAGGCGACGAGGCCGCCGGCGTGAAGAACGCGAGCGGCTTCCGCGATCGCCTCAGCATCCGCCCGCAGCAGGCGCGTCGTCAATGGGGTCGTCATCGTTGCTTCGTCGCCCGGAGCCTGATTGAACCAGAACCGATCGCGCTTTAAATAACACGGGCGCGAACCGGGCATACACGGCGGGATGCGCAAAAAGTGGGGCGGCTTGCGGGGGCAAAATCGCGATTGTATAAGCCGCCCTGTCAGTCGGAGTGTGGCTCAGCCTGGTAGAGCACCTCGTTCGGGACGAGGGGGTCGCAGGTTCAAATCCTGCCACTCCGACCAACTCCATTCGCAAGGCGCCGATGGCCGCATCCGCCTGCAAGCACTGATCATTTAGAATTAGGCCGAGTGCAGGCCCGTGCACGGGCACGGCCTGCGCATGGTCAACGAAGATGTGCGAGAGGAGTACCGGCAGCGCCATAAGGCGCACCACGAGGCCAATTTTTCGGCCCTCGCCAGCGTCGGTGCGCACGTCGCAAAGCAGAAGTTTCGCGAGTGGGACGCTTCAGTGAGTCGCCGAAAGCACGCGATGTTGGATTTATCCAACCGCTAAGCGGTTCCGCTGAATCCAAGATCATCCGCAATGACAGCGTTCGGCCCGACCGGCACTTGACCTGGATTGGGTACATTGAGCTCCCGAAATACGATCTTGTCACGCCAGACTTTGCGAAGGAAATCTTCGAAGACTTTGATTGTCAGCTGTTCGCCCGGGCAACGCCGGTAGCCAAAGCCGAATGGGGCAAAGCCGGCATAGTCGCGCACTGGAAGGCTTTTGCCGTCGGCAACGCCGAACGCCGTGCCGAAACCGCTGTTGGTAACGCTTACCTTGCGTCCATCCTTCACCTCAAAATTGGTGATGTCGAACGGGCACTGCGCGAGGCCGATCTGCCGGCATTTGTCTTCGCTAATCTGGGCGCTGGTCGGCACGCCAAGATACCGTGCCGGATCGAAAGCATTCGGGTCCTTCCAATGGACGGGATCCATGCTGGTACTGGTGTGCGGGGTGCTGATGTAGCTGTGGCGCTCCAGTGGAACACCGAACTTTTCCTGCGGAGACGCGCCATAGGCGCTTGTCCGGGCGTCCTTGATAGCGGAGATGCTTCCGCCGTTTGGCGAAATAACGCGGAACAATTCCATGACGAACAACTCCAGCGGCGAATAGGGAGCGCCGTTGGTGTTGTCAAAATTTCCGCTCATGGTTTTCTGAAACGACGCCCGCACGGCCGGGTCGCCGCCGTCTTCGGAGAGTCGCGACATGATTCAAAAGATCGAGTTGCCCCATTTGGCTGAACGCCACGAAATTATGGAAACGCTCGAACACGACGTCCTTCTTCGCGAAGTACTTGCCGTCTCCAGCGTTCTTCAGCCAGTACCAAGAAATCGTCTTTTCAGGATCTTTGGTCTTGCCGTTCTCAATGTCCGCGAGGCGGTCATCGATCCATGATTTGAGAAAATCCAGGCGCTCCCGCACGATCATATAATTCTCGTGGGTGATGGGCAGCAAAGGATTTCTATACGCAAGAACCGTGTTGAACGACTCTCCGATCTGCCGCACTTCGAAGGGAATGGCATCGTTTGTCACACCGAGATGCAGGTCCCAATAGATATCCCAATAGTAATCGAGGTAGTGCCGCATGAACGGCTTGCCGGCGAATTGCTGATCCATGAGTTTGTCAAAGAAAGCGACGACCTTCGGGCTGTACATCGGTTTGTAAAGGTCCGGCGTCACTCCGGAGAAATAAATCCGCTTTCGAAGATTATCGGGGCCCCGCTTCTCAAGGCCTTGCAAAAAGACCGTCACACCTTCTTCAGGAGTGGGCCGCCAGTCGCGGGTAATGAGGCCCCAGAGATCGTAAGGCAGTGC
>DASPWC010000373.1:0-7421 GCA_035622055.1 Xanthobacteraceae bacterium
GCATCGCTTACCCGGGCAAAAATCCTTCCGCCTGACGTGTCGATCCATCGCGAAGCATAGCCGGGAAAGAGATCGGCGAGGTCGGCCATTATGCGTTTCTCTCGCGTTCGACCGCGCGCCAGCCGATGTCGTGGCGGTAAAATCCCTCCGGCCAGCGGATCAGCGACACGGCACGATAGGCGCGGGCCTGCGCCTCGCGCACCGATTTGCCGATCGCCGCGACGTTCAGCACCCGTCCGCCGTTGGCGAGGATGCGGCCACCGTCGACTTTGGTGCCGGCGTGGAAGATTTCCACGCCTTCGACCGCCGCCGCTTTGTCGAGACCTTCGATGGCCGTGCCGCGCGTGTAGTGTCCCGGATAACCCTTTGCCGCCATCACCACCGTAAGCGCGGGCTCGTCGTACCAGCGCAGGTCGAATGCTTTAAGCATGCCGTCGCGGCTGGCCAACAATGCCGGCACGAGATCCGACATCAGCCGCGGCATCAGCACTTGCGTTTCCGGATCGCCGAACCGCGAATTGTATTCGATGAGCTTCGGCCCTTCGGGCGTCATCATCAGCCCGGCATAGAGAACCCCCTTATACGGCGCTCCCATTGCCTTCATCGCGCGCACCGTCGGCCCAATGATTTCGTTCATGACCCGGTTGCTCATCGCGGCATCGATGTTCGGCGCCGGCGAATAGGCGCCCATGCCTCCGGTATTGGGGCCCTTGTCGCCGTCGAATGCGCGCTTGTGATCCTGCGCCGTCGCGAGAGGAATGACCGTCTCGCCGTCGCACAGTGCGAAAAATGACGCCTCCTCGCCGTCGAGAAATTCTTCGATCACGACCTCGCTGCCGGGATCATTCAAACCACTGCCCAGGCTGCCGCCGAAGATCATATCGATGGCCGCATCGGCTTCGGCAGTGGTTTGCGCCACGACGACGCCTTTGCCCGCGGCGAGTCCGTCGGCTTTCACGACGATCGGCGCGCTGCGGGAGCGAATATGGGCTTTGGCGTCCGGCGCGGCGCGAAAGCGAGCGTAGCACGCGGTGGGAATCGCGTTGGCCCGGCAGAGATCCTTGGTGAAGCCTTTGGAGCCTTCCAATCGCGCGGCGGCTCGGCTCGGCCCGAAGGCCTTGATGCCGGCCTCTTCAAGATCGTCGACGACGCCGGCGCAAAGCGGCCCTTCCGGTCCGACGACGACCAGATCGATCTTGTTGTTGCGGCAAAATGCAATGATGCCGGCATGATCGGCAAGATCGAGCGCAATGCATTCGGCCTCTTGGGCGATGCCGGCATTGCCCGGCGCGCAGTAGAGCCGGTCGGTGAGGGGACTTGCCGCGATCTTCCACGCCAGCGCGTGTTCGCGCCCGCCCGAGCCAAGGAGCAGAATGTTCATGGATCGGAACTCCCTTACAGCCCGAATCGACAGGGCTTGACCGGCACGCGGCTTGGACCGCACTAATCGCCATGGAGTTCCCCGACTCGTCAACCTGGCTTTGGTCAACTTGGCTCGGCCGCTTATCGTGATGGAAGAACCACGCCTCAACCTGCCGGAACTGACCGTTTCCCAACTCTCGACGGCGCTCAAGCGCACTATCGAGGAGGCCTACGGTTACGTGCGCGTGCGCGGCGAACTCGGCAAGGTCAGCTATCACGGCAACGGTCACGTCTATCTCGATCTCAAGGACGATCGCGCTTGCATCGCCGGGGTGATCTGGCGCAGCACGGCGGCGAGACTAAGGTTCAAGCTCGAGGCCGGACTTGAAGTCGTTATTACCGGCCGGCTTACGACCTATCCGGGGCGCTCACAGTATCAGATCATCGTCGACACGCTTGAGCCAGCCGGCATCGGCGCGCTGATGGCGCTTTTGGAGGAGCGTAAGCAAAAACTCGCCGCGGAAGGATTGTTCGACGAGGCCAGAAAGCAACTCTTGCCGTTTCTGCCCGCCATCGTCGGCGTCGTCACTTCGCCCAGCGGCGCCGTCATCCGCGATATTCTGCATCGGCTCGCCGACCGTTTCCCGCGGCGGGTCGTGCTCTGGCCGGTCAGGGTGCAAGGCGAGGGCGCAGCCGTCGAGATCGCGGCGGCGATCGAAGGCTTCAATGCGCTGTCGGAAATCGCGACAGCCTTGTTGCCGCCGCGGCCCGACATGATCATCGTCGCCCGCGGCGGAGGGTCGCTCGAAGACCTGTGGTCGTTCAACGAGGAGATCGTCGTGCGCGCCGCGGCGGCGAGCCTCATTCCGCTCATCTCCGCTGTCGGGCACGAGACCGACGTGACGCTCATCGATTTCGCCGCCGACCGCCGTGCGCCGACACCGACCGCCGCCGCGGAAATGGCGGTCCCGGTGCGGGCTGAACTCCTGCTCGATGTTGATTCGCTGGCCCGCCGTGCGCTTTCCTGCTGGCAGCGCAATCAGGAGGCTCGGCGCGCAGAATTGCGCGCCGCCATCCGCGCATTGCCCAAGGCGGACGAAATCCTGGCATTGCCGCGCCAGCGGCTCGATCATGCCGCCGTGGGCTTGCGTCGCGGGTTACGGACCAACGCCCATGTCCATCATGTCGATTTCTCGCGCATCGGCGGGCGATTGAGCGTGCAACTGCTGCGCGGCAATGTCGAACGGCGCCGCCAGCGTTACGACACTCTGTCGCTACGGCTGCGCGCCGGTGTGGCCGCCAATGCCGCGGTCTATCGCACGCGCATCGGGCAACAGAGCGAACGCGTTCGCACCTTCGGCGAACGCGTCAGGCGCGCCGTCGGACAGCTCATCGCGGCCCGCAAGTCGCGCACCGAGCGCGGCGGCGAGCTTCTTGCGGCATTCTCTTATCGTGGTGTTTTAGCGCGCGGCTTTGCGCTGGTTCGCGACGCCAAGGGGCAGCCTTTGCGCACGGTAGCATCAGTTACCACCGGGATGGCTCTGGAAATCGAATTCTCCGACGGTCGCGTCGGCGCGCGTGCCGAATCCGATGCCGCCACCGCGCGTCCGTCGAGTCCCGCCGGCAACGCGCGTGGCCGCCACGCGGGCGGCTCCGGTCAAGGCGATTTGTTTTGAAATCTCGCGACACGACCTTCGCGATTTATCTTGAAAAAAATTCGCGTTAATTTTTTGCTGTCTGCGTTGCGACAAGCAGCAGGACGATCGTGAGTAGAAAATGATTCTGACTGTTTGTTCATCATTTCAAATCGGCGCCGCCGTAGAACCGCCCCTTGCGCGTTATCTGCTGGCATTGGTTCGCGCCGAAGGAGAACCATAATGACTCGAACTGTTTTTGCGATGGCGGTCGTTGCGTTGTTATTGACGGCTGTTTCCGGGACTTCGCAAGCCGCGCCGATTGCGCCGCTGGCGGGTGTCTCATCTGCCCAAAGCGGCTCCGTGACGAAGGTGTGGTGGTACCATCATCGGCACTGCTGGCGCGGGCGGTGGGGTCACCTGCATTGCTGGTGAGTGGCCGAGTCTTGAGACCGTTGTCCCACGCCGCGCCGATCGCTCTCGGCGCGGCGTTTTTGCGAGACTATCGCGCTAACCATTGTGGGACGCGCGTGAATGCGTCACCCCGGGCGGCGGGATTCGTGCCGCCGTGGGCTATGCCGGAAGGATCGACGGTATTAACGAGACCGGTGCGCACTCTGATCGGCGAATTCTCGCGGTCGAATTCATGATGCGCGTCCGGATAGACGATGATCTGGACGCGCGCACTGCGGCCGTGTGCGTCGGCGACCATCTGCTGGCAGGGGGCGGCGGGCGTCCAATCGTCGGCGCCGCCGATGAGGATCAGAGTGGGGACCCGTGCGCTCCAGGCGGCTTGTTGCAGGCGCTGGCAGCTTGGATAGAAAGCAACCGCCGAGCGGAAATCAGCGGTCTCGGCGTGCGGGAGCGTGGTCAGCCGCACCGTCCACAACGCCGCCACGGCCCCGTTCGACCAGCCCAGAAGCGAAATATGATCGGCGCGAACGTAGTTCTGCGCTTGCAGCCACAACCGCGCGGCATTGGCATCGGCGACGCGTTCGCGCCAGGCGTGAACGGTGCGGTGTCGCTCGCGGCATTGCGAGCCGAGACCGCGCGATCCGAATGAGTCGGGGAACAGGACCACGAAGCCGTCGGCGACGAGCTTATTCGCCCACACCGAATAGAGTTGTGCTTCTGTGTTCGGCCGTTGCTTCAAGCCGCCGCAATCATGCAGGGCTACCACTGCTGGGAAAGGCCCGGGCCCGTCAGGGCGATACAGCGTTGCGTGCAGTGTCAGATCGCCGTTCGGAATTTCAACAGGCTCGGGGGCGGCAATCGCGGCCGAGGATATCAGGACGGCTGCAAGTGCAAAGGCCGATGCGCGCAAAGCCATTTTTTCGCAGCTTTTGCCATGTCAATTCAGCCGCAAGCTACCATGTTCTAACGCCGAAGCGCAGGGCGTCTCGCGATCACAAGCTGGTGCGCCGGCGGTTCGAGGCTTATGTTGCGGGCCTGTTAATGGCCGTCGGACGAGCGCCCGCGCTCAACTGCGGGCGTGTATGGCTGGAGGTGGTGTTGCTCAATCGCACGGATCGTCCCCCGTCTATGCCGGGCGAGGCTGAAGTCAAGTTTCTCGATGGCGATTTTCGCGTCGTCCGGCCAGGAACGTTCGTGCGCTGTGCCGTGACCGGCGCGTCTATACCGCTCGAGGAGCTTCGCTATTGGAGTGTCGATCTGCAGGAAGCCTACGCCAGCCCCGAAGCGGTATTGCAGCGAACGGGTTCGCGTTATGGGCGGAAGGACTGAGTGCTCATTCTGATTCCAAGCGTTCGGGCACAAGGCTTGGGCTCTCTTTCACGACGACACTGAACACCATCTGTTGTAATTGATCCTCCTCCTCGATCACCAGTCTTACCGGCAGTGCACTGGCGCGCACGGCGAGTCGCTCGAGCCCCGGCTCGCCCGATAGACGCGCACAGTCTTTTTCGGTCGTGATCAGCATCAGATTTTTGGCTTGAGCGCGCGCGATCAAATTCTGCGCTTGCGCGGTGCTGTATGGATGATGGTCGGGAAAGGCCGCGCGGTCGCCGATCTCAACCCCTGCCGCGGTTAGCGTTCCGAAGAATTTTTCCGGATCGGCGATCCCGGCGAAGGCCAGCACTTTTCGCCGACCGATGGCGGCGAGCACCGCGCGATCCGGTTCGAGCCGGCCGTGGAAAATCGCAATGCCGCGCCGGCTTGCGCGATCGAGCACGGCGCCGGCGCCGTCCGGCGCCCCGACCACGATGAGCGCCCGGGTGCGATTGAGCTGCAGCCAGAGCGGCGCGCGCACTGGCCCGGCGGGAATTATATGACCATTGCCGATGCCGCGGCGGCCGTCGATCAGGAGGATAGTCAGATCCTTGGCGAGTGATGGATTTTGAAATCCATCATCCATGACGATGACGCTGGCGCCTGCAAAGCGGGCAAATTTTGCCCCCGCGACGCGATCGCGCGCGACGATAGTCGGGGCGAGGCGCGCCAGCAGCATCGGCTCGTCTCCGACATCGGCAGCGCGATGCAGTCCTGGATTGACGCGGAGCGGGCCGGCAAGCCGGCCGCCATAGCCGCGACTCAGGAAAAAAGGCCGCTCGTGTCCGGCGTGAAGAATTTGCGCCACGACCAGCGCCGCCGGCGTCTTGCCGGCGCCGCCGACGGTAAAATTGCCGAGGCAAATAACCGGCAAACCGATCTTTGCGCCTAGCGACCGCATCCGCAGTGCGGCGACGGCGCCGTAGACGGCGCTTAAGGGCGTCAAGAGCGCGCCGGTCCGCGGCCGCCACCAAAAAGCCGGTTCGCGCTTCAATGGACGAATCCCAGCCCCATCACGAGGCTCTTTGCTCAAGATGAAGCTGCATCAGATAGGGATCGAGGGCAGCTAAGGTCCGTTCAAGCGCACCGCCAAGCTCCGTCACCGTCGCGGTTGCGGCACTGGCGGCGGCGCGCTGTGCCGCCGGATCGGCGAGCCACGTGGCAAGGCGGATGGCGAGCGCCCCGGCATCCGGCACCAGTTCGGCGCCGTGCGCGGCGTCAAGGGTCGCGTAGATTTCGGCGAAGTTCCAGACATGCGGGCCGTGCAAAATGGCGGCGCCGAGGCGTATCGCCTCGATCGGATTTTGTCCGCCATGGCTGGCGAGCGAGCCGCCCATGAACACGATTGGTGCGAGCCGATAGATAAGGCCAAGTTCGCCCAGCGTGTCGGCGACGTAGACGGCGACATCGGGCATGGGTTGCTTGCGCTGCGAACGCAGCGCAACGGCAAGACCGGCGGCTTTCGCGATTTCGGCGATGCTCTCGCCGCGTGCCGGATGACGTGGCACGATAATTGTCAATAGCGAAGGAAATTTCGCTTGCAGTTGCTGGTGCGCGGCGATGACGGCGGCCTCTTCGCCCGGATGGGTCGACGCTGCGATCACGACCGGACGCTTACCGACGATGTCTCTTACCTGCTGCAAGGATTTTTGGTCGGCCGGGGGCGCCGGGACGTCGAGCTTGAGGTTGCCGGTCGCGACGACACGCGGCGCGCCGAGCTCGGCATAGCGTTCGGCATCGGCCGCCGACTGCGCCAAACACAGGTCGAAACGATCGAGGAGCGCCGCGATCACGCGGGGTACCTTGCGCCAACGCCCGAACGAACGCTCCGAGAGTCTGCCGTTGACCACGATCATAGGAATCTTGCGCATCGCGGACGAGCAAATGAGATTAGGCCACAGGTCGGATTCGACGAATAGCGCGAGACTGGGCCGCCAATGGTCGAGGAAGCGCTGCACGAAACGCGGTCCGTCCAGTGGTATGAACTGATGCATCACGCCGTCCGGCAGGCGCTGTTCGGCGAGCGCGGCGGAGGTCACCGTGCCCGACGTCACCAGCACGGCGAAACCTTGCGCCCGCAGCCGTTCGATGAGGGACACGACGGCCAGCATCTCGCCGACACTTGCGGCATGGACCCAGATGAGCTGGCCCTTCGGGCGCTCGAGGCTTGCCTGACCGAGCCGTTCCGCCATGCGCTCGGGATGCTCCTTGCCGCGCCTGAGGCGTCGCGTCAGCACCTGCGATGCGATCGGCGACCCGAGCGAGCAAGCCGATTGATAGAGATGCAGGGCGAGCGGCAGGCGTTTGGCCACGCTAAGCTCCGCTTGGCGCGCGATCGACGATAGCGTAGGCACGCTTCGTCGCCGCGTTAAGGCGATCCTCGAGAAGGCGCCGCGCCGATTCGAGCATGCTGTCGTCGGCGTCGCGCGGCACCGTCAACGGCTCGGCGGCGACGCCCGCGCCCCGGCCGAAAGGCAAATTGATCGTGGTGCGATCCCAATTGTCGAGCACGAAGCGCCGGCTCGTTGCAATCGCGCTCGGATAGATCGGACGCCCGGAAGCCTGCGCAAGCTTGATGATGCCGAGCCCGGCGACGCGCGCGACTTTCGGCACGTCCGCCGACAGCGCAATGGAATG
>DASPWC010000374.1:0-3200 GCA_035622055.1 Xanthobacteraceae bacterium
CGTCGGCTTTGCCGCTGGCGGCGCGCCTGACATTCTCGCACGGCTTTTTGGACAATGGCTTTCGGAGCGACTTGGTCAAACTTTCGTCGTTGAGAACCGAACAGGCGCCGGCGGCAATATAGCGACTGAGGCTGTGGTGCAAGCTCCACCGGACGGTTGGAAACGCGGTCAACGCGAGCCTCTATGATCATCTCAATTACAACTTTCTGCGCGACATAGCCCCTGTCGCCGGCATTAGTCGCGAACCGCTCGCCATGGAGGTGCATCCCTCATTTCCAGCGGTGCGGACTTCCCGGCAACCACTGCTGCACGCCTGGATTTAATTCAGATCAAAAAGCCGCCTCAACGAACGGCGTGCGACTAATCACAAGAAAAGGCGTCATTCCGAATGGCTAATGATTGCGGGGTGGGATAACAAGGTGGTATCAACGGAGCGGGCAGGAGAGCGCAGTCATTCGGATTTGACGGGCATTTCTTCTTGGCGCCTTCGTTTCCCTTCGGGTGCGCCAGCGTATTGCTCCCGCGTGAAGACTTAACCCGAAAAGAATTGTCAATTCGGATTCCGATTTCTGCGTGTCTCGTTTCCGCATGCCTCGCAAGCTCCCGAAAGCGGCAATTGCAAGTGCCGGCGGATTGGGCCTAGCGTCGGCGCTCCTTTCTTTCCTGGCCCAGCAAATCGCCGGGCATCGCTATATGCGCTGCCGCTCCTGGGCTGGCTTTTCCGTTTGTATTAAGGTTGCACACTGAACATTGCCGGAGACGCCCCAATGCCGACGACCACGCCCGCGCTGAAGGCCTACTTGCCGCCGCTTGCGCGCTTCTTGATGTGCGGCCTCTTCATCTGGGATGGCGTGTTGCAGTTGCGCAATCCGTCAGCCACTGCAGACTATATCGCGAGTCTCGAAATTCCGATGCCGGATGTCGCGGTCTGGGTCTCGATCGCGATTCATCTTCTCGGCGGCTTGGCGATTCTGATCGGCTACAAGACCCGCTGGGCGGCGGCCGTGCTTCTCTTGCTCTGCCTTGGCACCGCGTTCGGTGTGCATCTGCCTGCGCGCGACACCGCGAACATGATCCATTTCTACAAGAACCTCGTCATGGCGGGCGGCTTTCTCTATGTCATGGCCTTCGGCGCCGGCGCGCTCAGCGTCGACGAAGGCGTGACGATCGCCTAGCGCAAATCAAAATTCCGCCACCGCGGCGATGAGGCGCTCGATATCTTCAGCCCGCGACAGGCGATGATCGCCGTCCTTGACCAGGGTCAGCACCACGTCATCGCAGGCGAACCGAGCGACGAGCGCCTTGGCGTGCTGCCATGGCACATCGGGATCCATGACGCCCTGCAGGATGCGCACCGGACAGCCGGTCTCGATCATGCCGCCAAGCAACAAGTGCCGGCGGCCTTCCTCGATCAATTGCCGTGTGACGAGATAGGGTTCGGGCGAATATTGCGACGGCCGCGACCAGACGCCCTTGGTTTCAAGCTCGCGCTTGATCTCGGGCGTGAAGCGTTTCCACATCAGTTCTTCGGTGAAGTCGATAGCCGGCGCGACCAGGACGAGGCCGGCGACGCTGGCCGGGCCGGCCTCGCCGCGCTGCCGCAAGGCGCGGACCAGAAGAAGCGAAAGCCATCCCCCCATCGACGAGCCGATCAGGACCTGCGGGCCGCGGCAGCAGGCGTCGAACACGGCGAGGCTTTCCGCGAGCCAGCGGCCGATCGTGCCGTCGGCGAAGGCGCCTTCGGATTCGCCGTGTCCGGAATAGTCGAATCGCACGCAGGCGCGGCCCTGCTGAGCGGCCCAGTCGGCAAGCGCTTGCGATTTCGTTCCCTTCATGTCGGATTTGTAGCCGCCGAGCCAGAACAGGCCGGGTGGGACCCCCGCAAGTGCGCGAATCGCGATGGCCCGCCGTTGCGCACCCTCGCCAACGGGCAGGAATTTCAGGCTGTTATCGGCCATGCACGGTCCGCGAATTGGGGGTCCACCCGAAAGGTGACCGAAAATAGATCATGCACGTAAATTCAGCCATGTGTGGCATGCGAGCTATGCGCATTGACGTTGACTTAAAGCGAAAAACTCCGGATTCTCGCCTTTGGCCGCTTAGCATGTGACCGATACCGAAAGGGTCGCGCCGTGCTGGCGGCTTGTCGCAACGGTAGAAGGAGACAAGGCCCATTCGTCGCCCGATCAGAACGCCGCAGCCCGCCGCCAAGGAGGGGCCGCGCATCAACGAGGAGATCCGCGTCCGCGAGGTCCAGCTCATCGACAAAGACGGCGCCAACAAAGGCGTCACAGAGATTAACGCAGCACTCGCCATGGCGCGCGAGGTGGGGCTTGATCTGGTGGAGATCGCGCCAAATTCGGTTCCACCGGTCTGCAAAATTCTCGATTACGGCAAATACAAATATCAGGCGCAAAAAAAGGCCGCCGAAGCGCGCAAGAAGCAGAAGGTCGTCGAGATCAAGGAAATCAAGCTTCGGCCGATGATCGACGATCACGATTACGACGTGAAAATGCGATCGATCCAGCGGTTTTTCGAGGAAGGCGATAAGGTCAAAGTGACGTTGCGGTTCCGCGGCCGCGAAATGGCGCATCAGGAGCTCGGCTACAAGCTCTTGGACCGCGTCAAGGACGACACCGCCAAGATCGCCAAGATCGAGCAAGAACCCCGTTTCGAAGGCCGCCAGGTCGTGATGGTTCTGGCGCCGCGCTGACAGAGCCGATTACGGCGCATAAGCGAAATTCGGGGGACGGACATGCAAGAAAGCGGGCGCGCGAACGCCCGCTCGGCCGCGTTTGGCACATGCCAAGAGGAGGAGAGTATGCCCACCTTCATCATCACCATGAATTGGACCGAGCAGGGAATGCGCAACTTGAAGGAGGCTCCCAAGCGCGCCGCCGCGGCGCGCGAATTGGGCAAGAAGATGGGTGTCGATATCAAGCACCTCTATCTGACCTCCGGAAAATCCGATCTCATGGCCATCGTGGAAACGCCCAACGGCGACAATGTCGCCAAGTTCTGCATGACGGTCGGCAGCCAGGGCAATGTGCGCACGAGCACGGTGCGGGCCTGGCCCGAGGCCGAATACATGAAAATGATCTCCGAGCTGCCGTGACGGGCTAGGGTCAAAACTCACCAAAGCGTTCGGGAAAAGCCGTTGCTGTCCACGGTGAGAAGCGATCACCAAGGCTATGAGCCTT
>DASPWC010000375.1:0-5406 GCA_035622055.1 Xanthobacteraceae bacterium
ATCGCGATCACGTGTTGCGGCTGGATCCGGAAAGCCGGCGTAATCGTTTTGCCGGCGGGGTATCCGATGATTTCATTCGCAACTACGTCGATCTTGCGACGGCACTCGATACCGTCGTGCACGGCTTCTTTGTCGGCAGCACGATGCGCGGGGCCGCCGAGTTGCGCGCGCTCGGCCCACGCCTTCCGCAGCTGGCCGAAGCGGCGATCAGCGTGGAGAAGCCTTGGCAGAGCCACGGCGTCGGGTCCGCGCTGCTCCGCCGGACGCTCCTTGCCGCGCGAAACCGCGGCTTCCGGCACTTGCATATGGCATGTCTCGCCGAGAACCAGCGCATGCAGCAGCTTGCCCGCAAATTCGATGCCGAGCTTTCGTTCGATTTCGAAAGTGTCGTTGGCGAGGTCGAATCGTCGCGGCCGACGCCGCTGTCGCTGATGCGCGAATTGATGTCGGATGGCCATGGCTTCGCCACGGCGATGCTCGATCTGCAATCGAGAATGCTGCGCGCCTAGAACGGAACCGTTTTTAGATCGCTTGTCAGGTGTCGGCGCGGCAACATCAGCCGACGTGTTGAACGCGCCTCATCTCATGAGCAGTCAACGGATAGGCTTCTTCAACGACATAGGGCCCGCCGCCGACCGAGGCACGTGACGAGAACAACACGAAGCGCGCAACTTGAAACGACGGCGAACGATAATGGCCGCGCGCCGCCAGAAATTCGGCGACCTGATGACTTGACGAATCGCGCAGGCGCGCGAGCGTCACATGCGGCGTATATTTGCGTCCCTCCGGCTCAAGCCCAAGCCGCTGCAGCAGGCGGTCGTGTTCGGCCTGCAGCTCCATCAATGGCGTAACCGGCGCGGCGGCGGCAACAACGGCCCGCGGCTTTCGGCCGCCGAATGACGTCAGTCCGTCCAGCCGAAGCTCGAAAGCCTGGCGATGAACGCGGCCGAGCATGCCGCCGATCTCGTGCGCCAAAGCGTCGTCGATGTCGCCAATAAAGCGCAGCGTGAGATGATAGTTTTCCGGGTCGATCCAGCGCGCTCCAGGCAGGCCGCCGCGCATCATGGCGAGCGATTGGCCGACCGACCGCGGAACTTCGATTCCGGTGAATAAGCGGGGCATGACAACCTCCGCAAGAGGCAGGCGCGAGGGCCCGATGCGCCTGCCGAATTCGTTGACCGCTCTCGCCGGGTTTTTATACCCCGCGATTCGCAATAGGCCCAGAATGGGGTGATCGGAGCCCGCGCGCAACCCTCACGATTGTTTTTGTGCGCGGACCCGTGCGATCAGATCCTCGACTTTTGGCAAAATCCGCTCGACGATCACGCCGACGCCTGCGGCATTCGGATGCAGGCCGTCCTGCTGCGTGAGCGCCGCGACGGCCGCGACGCCATCGAGAAAGAATGGATAAAGCAACACGCCGTATTTGGCCGCGAGCTCCGGATAGATGCTGTCGAACGCTCGGCCATATTGCGCCCCCAAATTGGGGGCCGCCTTCATGCCGCAGAACATAACTGCAATGTGACGCTGCGCGAGACGAGCGAGGATAGCGTCGAGCGCATTGCGCGTCACTTGCGGATCGATGCCGCGCAACATGTCATTGGCGCCCAGCTCGACAATAACGGCGTCGGTGCCCTCCGGCACCGACCAGTCGAGCCGCGCAAGGCCATCCGAGGCGGTATCTCCCGAAACGCCGGCATTGGCGATGTCGGCTGCAACGCCTTTGGCCGCGATCGCCTCTTGCAGACGCGGCACGAAGCCCTCGTGGTCGGGAAGCCCGTATCCCGCGGTCAATGAATCGCCGAGCGCAACGATGCGGATGGGTGTTTCGGCCCGCGCGAATTGCGCCATTCTTTCGGCGGCGAGTAGCGCGATACAAACCGCCGCGATTTGGCAAAAAGCGCGCCGCCACCCATATGAGCGCACGCGAGTGGGGCGCGGGCAACGCCTCTGCATCGAACGGAGTGGGCGCGGCAAAAGCATGAACGACATTGCGGGGCATCCCTCCACCGGCGAAGCCACCGGGCCCGGCGTTGTACGTGACGCCGTGGCGCAGGAAGCTCTGGCGCGCGAAGCGGTGGAGCTTGGCGGCGTCAACCTCTCACTCGGCCGTGGCGCTGCGCGCGTCCACATCCTAAAGGACATCGACCTGTATATACGTCGCGGCGAAGCGGTCGCGCTACTCGGCCCCTCGGGGTCGGGCAAGTCCACACTGCTCATGGTCATGACGGGTCTTGAACGCCCCGATTCCGGTGCAGTGCGGGTCGCCGGGCAAACCCTGCTCGGGCTCGGCGAGGACCAGCTCGCGCGCTTTCGCGGAAAGAATATCGGCATCGTCTTTCAGGCGTTTCACCTTATTCCGACCATGACGGCGCTCGAGAACGTCGCAGTGCCGCTTGAACTTGCCGGCATACGCGACGCACAAGCCATTGCCGCGCGCGAACTTGCCGCGGTGGGCCTGGTGCAGCGCGTTTCGCACTATCCGGCCGAACTTTCCGGAGGCGAACAACAGCGTGTCGCGCTCGCGCGCGCGCTTGCGCCCAATCCGGCCATCATCGTCGCCGACGAGCCGACCGGCAATCTCGACGAGGCGACCGGGCGCGAGATCATCGAGCTTTTGTTTCGGGGCCATGCCGAGCGCGGCACAACACTCGTATTGGTCACACACGACACCGCGCTCGCCGCGCGCTGCGACCGCGTGTTACACATGCGTTCGGGCCGCATCGAGGAGCCTCACGAGGAAGGCAAAACCGAATGACGATAGCCGCAAACGCGCCGGCCACGGCCGGCGTCGGCGGTGCCCGTCACATTGTCGGATTGGCGGTGCGGTTTGCATGGCGTGATCTGCGCGGCGGTCTGCGCGGCTTCGGCGTTTTCATTGCCTGCATCGCGCTCGGCGTCATGACGATTGCCGGGGTTGGATCGGTAGCCGCGAGCCTCAATGACGGGATCGCCAAAGCGGGCCGCGCGATTCTCGGCGGGGACATCGCCTTCTCGCTCATTCAGCGCGAAGCCAGTGAAGCCGAACGCGCCTTCCTTGAGGCGCACGGCGAACTGTCCGTCGCCGCAACGATGCGGACGATGGCGCGCCTGTTGGCAAATCCGGCCGCATCCGATTCTCCCGGCGCACTGGTCGAGGTGAAGGCGATCGACGACAACTATCCGTTATTCGGCGAACTGAAAACCGATCCGGCGCTGCCGCCTTCCGCATTGTTCGCTTTGCGCGGCGCCACTTTCGGCGCCGCCGCCGATCCAGTGCTGCTGAGCCGGCTTGCCTTGAAGATTGGAGACCATGTCACGCTCGGTAATGCCGACGTGGAACTGCGGGCGGCGCTGGTGAGCGAGCCGGATAAGCTGACCGGCGGAATCGGCCTCGGCCCCCGCGTATTGATCAGTAAGGCGGCGCTGGGAGCAACCGGACTACTTCAGCCCGGCAGCCTCGTGCGCTGGCAATATCGTTTGCGGCTGCCGCGCGCCAATTCGACCGACGCCGCCGTCGCGGCACTGGAGCGGCAGGCGCAAGCCGACTTTCCGCAAGCCGGCTGGGAAATCCGCACTCGCAGCAAGGCCTCGCCGCAGCTCGAGCGCAGCGTCGAGCGGTTTTCGCAATTTCTCACGCTGGTCGGCTTGGCGACGCTCTTGGTCGGGGGCGTCGGCGTTGCCAACGCGGTCGCAAGCCATCTGGCACGCAAGCGCGACACGATTGCGACCTTGAAAACGCTCGGCGCCGCCGGCGGCCATATCTTCGCGGTCTATTGCACCGAGATCGTCGCGGTTTCGGCGTTCGCCGCCATCGTCGGCGCGGCGCTGGGCGCGGCGCTGCCATTTCTGATTTCCAGCATTTTCGGCGCGATCGTTCCGCTGCCGGTCGCGCCGGCGCTGCATCCGCATGTGCTGGCGCTGGCGGTGGCTTACGGACTATTCACCGCGCTCGCATTCGCGCTTTGGCCGCTCGGCCGCGCGCACGATGTCTCGGTGTCGATGCTATTTCGCGAGCGGATCGCGGCCGAGTGGCGATGGCCGCGGGCGCGCTATGTTGTTGCCGCCGGCGCGATCGTCGCAGGCCTTGCGGCGCTTGCTCTTGCCACCACCGATGACCGCCGCATTGCGGCCTTCTTCATCGCCGCCGCCGCCGGCGTTTTCATCCTGCTGCGCCTCGTCGCGGCGCTGACCATGTGGCTCGCGCGCCGCACGCCGCGCCAGCGATCGACGATCGTGCGGCTCGCGGTCGCCAATATCCATCGCGCTGGCGCCATAACTCCAAGCCTAATGCTGTCGCTGGGGCTCGGATTGGCTCTCCTCGTCACCGTAGTCGAGATCGACGGCAACCTGCATCGCGAATTTGCCGCAGCGCTGCCCGAGAAGGCGCCGTCGTTCTTTTTCATCGATATCCCGGCCGCGCAGACCGCCCGTTTCGATGGATTCGTGCGCGAACAGGCGCCTGGCGCGACGGTCGAGCGTGTTCCGATGCTGCGCGGACGCATTGTCGCGGCAAACGGCGTCAAAGCGGACGAACTTAAGCCTGCTGCTGGCTCGGCCTGGGTGCTGCGGGGGGATCGCGGCATCACTTATGCGACCGCGGTACCTGCTGGCTCGCGGATCGTGGAGGGCCAGTGGTGGAGCGCGGCCTATGCGGGCGAGCCGCTCGTGTCGCTCGAGAGCAGGACCGCGCACGATCTTGATCTGAAGATCGGCGACACGATCACCGTCAACGTGCTCGGCCGCGACGTGACGGCACGGATCGCCAATCTGCGCGCCGTGGATTGGGAAAGTCTTGGCATTAATTTCGTTCTGGTGTTCTCGCCCGGCGTTTTCGACGCGGCGCCGCATAGCGATATCGCCACGTTGACGTTTGCCGACGGCGGCACCCCGGCCGAGGAGACAGCGCTGATCAAGGCGCTCGCCGTCGGCTTTCCCGCCGTGACGGTCGTGCGCGTGAAAGACGCGCTTGATGCGGTGGATGCTCTAGTGAGCAAGCTCGCGCTGGCGCTGCGCGGCGTGAGTTCCGTGACGCTTATCACTGCGGCGCTCGTCCTCGGCGGCGCGCTCGCCGCTAGTCAGCGCTTCCGCGTCTACGACGCCGTTGTGCTGAAAACCTTCGGCGCGACGCAGGCCCGCCTTACGGCCGCTTACGCGCTCGAATACCTGCTGATCGGAGCGGCCACCGCAATTTTCAGCGTATCGGCGGGAACGCTTGCGGCCTATTTCGTCGTCACCAAGCTTATGGAATTTCCGTTTGTCTGGGTGGCCACAACTGCGTTCGAGGCCGCCGCCGCCGCGCTGTTAGTGACGGTCGCTATCGGCCTTGCCGGCACGTTCAATGCGCTTGGCCGCAAGCCGGCGGCCGTTCTAAGAAACCTTTGACTTTTCTCGGGCAGCTTGTCCGGAAAACGCCAAATTCGGCCC
>DASPWC010000376.1:0-3331 GCA_035622055.1 Xanthobacteraceae bacterium
CGGCCCGTGGGAGCTCAACCAATCCGGCGGCGTGTTCACCGAGCAGGTGATCCGACCGACCGGCTTGATCGATCCGCCGGTCGAGGTGCGGCCGGCGCGCACCCAGGTGGACGATCTGGTTGGCGAGGTGCGTGCTGTAGCACAAAACGGCTATCGCGCGCTGGTCACCGTTCTCACCAAGCGCATGGCCGAGGATTTGACCGAATACCTGCACGAGCAAGGCATCCGCGTGCGCTACATGCATTCGGATATCGACACGATCGAGCGCATCGAGATTATCCGCGATCTGCGGCTCGGCGCGTTCGACG
Organism: Xanthobacteraceae bacterium; assembly: GCA_035622055.1. GTDB lineage: Bacteria > Pseudomonadota > Alphaproteobacteria > Rhizobiales > Xanthobacteraceae > BOG-931. The sequence continues at coordinate 309 of DASPWC010000376.1, forward strand.
CGCTGGTCGGCATCAATCTGTTGCGCGAGGGCCTCGACATTCCCGAATGCGCGCTGGTCGCCATCCTCGACGCCGACAAGGAAGGATTTCTGCGCAGTGAAACAAGCCTGGTGCAAACCATCGGCCGCGCCGCGCGCAATATCGACGGCCGCGTCCTCCTTTACGCCGACAGCATGACCGGCTCGATGGAGCGCGCCATCGCCGAGACCGAGCGCCGGCGCGACAAACAGCAGGAATACAACGCCGCGAACGGCATCACGCCGGAGAGCGTGCGCAAGGGTATCGCCGACATTCTCGACAGCGTCTACGAACGCGACCATGTGCTGATCGCGGCCGGTGCGGGCGAAGGCGAATTCGCGGAAGCCGCCACGATCGGGCACAATTTCGAGGCGGTGATCGCCGATCTCGAAACCCGCATGCGCGCCGCGGCGGCCGATCTCGATTTCGAGGAAGCGGCGCGGCTGCGCGACGAGGTCAAGCGGCTCCGCGTCACCGAGCTTGCGGTGACCGACGACCCGACGGCGAGGCTTTTACCCTCCCCGGCAGTGGGAGGGTCGCCGCGCCGAAGCATGGCGCGGGAAGGCGGGCGGGGTGGAGCGACCAGAATCCACAAGCCGTCGCTCGACGAAATGGGCATCGCGCTTCATCACGAAGTCGCACCGCACCGGCCACAGCAAGAGGCGGGGAGCGCCGGAGGCGCGACAGGGAAGCAAAAACAACAGGCGGGGAGCGCCGGAGACGCGACAGGGACGCAAAGAGCCAGCCCACGCAAGCCGTCGCTCGACGAAATGGGACCGGGCGTCGAATCCGTGCCGATGAAGCGACCGCCGGAGCACGGCGGCGATGCCAAGGGAAGTGACCGCGAATCCCGTTCCGGCCCGCGCTCGACTCTGGGCCGCCCCGGCATGCGCGGCGGCTGGAAACCGCGGTGGAGATAAAGACCCGCCCGAAATCGTCGTGCCCGGCTTCACGCCAGGCATCCACGACGACCAAACAAAGCAAGCAAAGACGTGGATGGCCGGGACAAGCCCGGCCATGACTGACGGCTATATGATGCCGCCTCTACATCCCCTTCGCCAGCACGTCGGCGCCGGTTTTGGCGACCTGCTCGTCCTGCACCGACAGCGCGCCGGAGACGCCGATCGCGCCGATGATCTTGCCGTCGGCAAGGATGAGAATGCCGCCTTGCAGCGGGGTGATGTCTTTCAGCGCAAGAAGCCGCATGCCCGCGCCGCCGGCGGCGATGGCGTCGTCGAGCGCCTTGCTCGGCAGTTTGAATTCCAGCGCGGTGCGCGCCTTGCCCTCCGAGGTGGTGACCGCGGACAATTGCGCATTGTCGAATTTGTGGAACATGACCAGGTTGCCGCCACTGTCGAGAATCGTAATCGCGACGGTCCAGGAATTCTTCGCCGCTTCGAGCTCGGCGGCCGACATGACGCGCTTGGCCTGGTCGAGCGTGATCGGCGGTCCGTAGGGCGGCGGGGGCGGCGGCGCCGGAGTGGCGGCAGGAGGCGCCGGCGGCTGTTGCGCACGCGCGGGAGCGACGGCCGACCCGGCCGACAACGCAAGCGCGCAGGCCAACGCATAGGCAAGTGCAGGCATTCGAACCATCGAGGGGGTCTCCAAAGGAAAGGCGTGCCGAATACGCGACGCGTCGCACAATAAGCGGCAAAAGCGCCAGGTGGAAGCTCGTCATCGACCAATGCCAAAGCACGAAGGCCAATCCGCGGAGGCCCGAAGGAATTCGTGTGACCCGCCGAGGCGGCGGCCTTTGCGGCCCGCTTCCGCACCGGCTACGCAAACGTGATCGCCACGCCCCGTGTGGTTTACCGGAACGCCGCCTATATCTCCGCGCAGATGGCCGGCGTTTTTTGCGGTCCACGCGGGAGGGTTCGCCATGTTTTCATTGCGCAAGAAGACCGAAATGCCCACGCCCGACGAGGCCCTGCCCGGCCGGCCGGCGCCGATCCCGACTGCGCGGCAGCATTTCGTCAACGGCCGGCCCTTGAAAGGCCCCTATCCCGAAGGGCTCGCCATGGCGATGTTCGGGCTGGGCTGCTTCTGGGGCGCGGAGCGTAAATTCTGGGAGCTCGGCGACGGCATCTATGTGACCGCGGTCGGCTACGCCGGCGGCATCACGCCTAACCCGACCTACGACGAAGTGTGCTCCGGCCGCACAGGGCACAATGAAGTGGTGCTGGTGGTCTATGATCCGCGCAAGATTTCTTACGAGAGCCTGCTAAAGACCTTCTGGGAAAGTCACGATCCGACCCAGGGCATGCGCCAGGGCAACGATATCGGCACGCAATACCGTTCGGCCATTTATGTATATACGCCCGAACAGCGCGCCGCAGCAGAAGCGTCGAAAGCCGCCTACGGCAAGGCGCTGCAAGCCCACCGCATGGGGCCGGTCATGACCGAAATCCTCGACGCGCCGAAATTCTATTTCGCCGAGGATTATCACCAGCAATATCTCGCGAAGAACCCGCGCGGCTATTGCGGGCTGGGCGGCACCGGTGTGAGCTGTCCGATCGGCGTTGCTCAGGAATCAGTGGTCAGTAGTCAGTAATCAAACTTCTGTTCTGATTACTGATTTCCGATTACTGACTCCCCGTCACTTAACGTTTTTCGCCAGGAAGGCCATCGAGCGCTGCCAAGCGAGCTTGGCGGCCTCGGCGTTGTAGCTGCCGCGCTCGTCGCAATTGAAGCCGTGTTGCGCGTGCGGATAAACGAAGATTTCGCAATCGCCGCCGTGCTTCTGCTTGATCATGGCGACGTCGGTCATCGGAATTGAAGCATCCTCCTCGCCGAAATGCATCAGCGTCGGGACTTTGGGTTTTTCGTCGGCGTTCTTGGCGATCTGGCCGCCGTAATAGCACACTGCCGCGGACAGCCCGTTGAGCTTGCACGCCGCGAGGAACGAAATCGTGCCGCCCATGCAGAAGCCCATGATCGCGACCGGCCCGCTTTTTTTCAGTTCGTCGATCGCTGCCTGAACGTCGCGCAGCATCGCGCCCCAGTCC
>DASPWC010000377.1:0-2622 GCA_035622055.1 Xanthobacteraceae bacterium
GGAGGCACGCTCTACGCCACGCCGCAACGCATGGGGCCAGTGCTGTGACCCTCTTCGCCGAAAAAAAGCCGACTCCGCTCAGGGCGCTTCCAGCCGGCGAGCGGATCCTCTGGCAGGGGCGCCCGCAATGGCGCGGACTGGCGCTGCGCGCGCTCCACGTGCGCAAAGTGGCGATTTATTTTGCCCTGTTCGCGGTCTGGCGATTTGCGTCGGGTGTTTCGGCCGGCGAGGGGCTTGCCTCCATTACCTCGGTGCTGTGGGTGCTCGTGCCGTGCAGCGCGGCGTGCGGCATCCTCGTTTTGATGGCGTGGCTGTGGAGCCGGACGACGCAGTACACGATCACTACCCGGCGCCTTGTCATGCAATTCGGTGTAGCGCTTCCGATAATGCTGAACATTCCGTTCGGTGTGATCGGCGCGGCGGCGCTGCGCTGCTACGCTGACGGCAGCGGCGACATTCCGCTCGCCATCACCGGCAAAGACCGGCTTGCGTATCTGATGCTGTGGCCGCATGTCCGACCGTGGCGCGCGGCTCGAGCCGAACCCATGCTGCGCGCAATCGCCGACGCCCGCCACGTTTCGGAAATTCTCGCGCGCGCCGTCGTCGGCGCGGCAAATGCGGGAGTTGTCCACGCCGCCACCGTCGACAAAGCGGCTCCGATCGGCGCCGCCGCCGCTCAGGCGGCGTGATGCGAGGGCCGCCGATGACGCAACACCGACAGGATCGCCATTTCCCGCTCGGGGCCCTTATCGGCGCCGGATCTTTGGTCGCGTTTGCGCTCTGCGCTGTGTGCTTCGCGCGGATGAGCGGGATCGGTACCACCCACGCGCTGGAAGCGAACCCGCTGCAGAGCCGCGAACTCCGCTTCATCGACCGTTATGACGGCGCCGTGGTCGTTGATGATGCGCGAAGCGACCAGACCGTGGCGATACTGATGCCGGGAACAAACAATTTTGTGCGCGGTGTGATGCGAAGCTTTGCGCGCGAGCGCCGCCGCGAGAATGACGGCACCGAGTCGCCATTTTTGCTCACCCGCTGGAGCGACGGCCGCCTGACTATCGAAGATCCCACGACGCATGAGCGGATCGAGCTGATTTCCTTTGGCCCGACCAACCTAGCGTCATTTGCCCAATTCCTGAATGACCGGAGTGCGTCCCGATGATGCCGTACTGGATGACCGGCCGCCGCTCGATCGAAGTGCCTTGCACCGTCGATCTCGAGCAGACCACTGAAAGCCTTCACGCTTATGTCGACATCAGAGGCATCGAGATCCGCCCCGGAGACATGGTCATCGTCCACGATGCTCCGACGAGCGTGGCCTTCGGCGACCGCCTGCTCTGCGATCGCCGCGCCACGGTCGTGCGCGCCGGACTCCTCGGCAACATCGGCGCACGGCTCAAGGGCTATCTCGAGCTGATGGAACTTTACGAAGTCAGTTTCTCTGACGGGAGAGCGTCATGATCCAGATTGAAGGCGGCGGCGGTCCCAACGCGACGACCAAGGCGGCGCAAACCGACACGATTTTGAGTCCGCGGTTTTACACGACCGACTTCGAGGCAATGGATCGGCTAAACGTCGATCTGGTGCGTGCCGAATGGGTCAAAATGATTGGCGAGCTGCGGGCCGACTACAACAACGCACACTTTCGGCGCACCGACGCATTCGATTTCGACCTCAATAAATTACCGGCTGATCTGCGTTCGGAATTTGTCGACTTTCTAGTCAGCTCGTTGACTGCGGAGTTTTCCGGCTGCGTGCTTTATGCGGAGATAAAAAAGCAGATCAAGAATCCCGATATTCGCGAATTGTTCGGATATATGAGCCGCGACGAATCCCGCCACGCCGGATTCATCAATGAGGCTTTGAAGGAAATTGGCATAGGCATAGACCTGAGCTTTTTGACACGCGCGAAGAAATACACCTACTTCAAGCCAAAATTCATTTTCTACGCGACGTATCTCTCCGAGAAGATCGGCTATGCGCGTTACATAACAATCTACCGGCAGCTCGAGCGTCATCCGGACCGGCTGTTCCATCCCATCTTTCGCTGGTTCGAGCGGTGGTGCAACGACGAATTCCGCCACGGCGAAGCCTTTGCGCTGCTGATGCGTGCCGATCCGGCGCTACTCGCCGGGCGCAACAAGCTTTGGATCAAATTCTTTCTGCTTGCGGTTTTTGCCACCATGTATGTCCGCGATCACATGCGCCCTGCTTTCCATACGGCGCTCGGTGTCGATCCGACTCAGTACGATTTTACGGTGTTCCGCATTACGTCCGAGATATCGCAACAGGTGTTTCCCCTGCTTCTCGATCTAGATCATCCCGCATTTCGGGCCGGCCTCGATCGGCTGTGGCGGATCACTGAACGGATTTCGACAGCGAAGGCGGAAGGCGGCATCGCCGGCCGGCTCAAGCGATTGGGTCTCGGCGTGGCCGCGGCGGCGACTTTCGCAAGACTCTATTTGGTCCCGGCCAAACGCAACGTGTTGCCCCAACAGATAACACTCGCCCCGGCTTGGTAATCCCGATGACGCTCTTGTCGCACCCGGTCGTCGTAGCCTTGTTCGCGCTGTTCGTTTGGTGGTTCAGCACTGGCGTCGTCCTATATTTGGTTGGGCGGCC
>DASPWC010000378.1:0-3133 GCA_035622055.1 Xanthobacteraceae bacterium
GATGTTCGTCGCCTTCTATCCGCAACTGCAGGCGCTGAATATTATGAAACTGGCGACGCCCGAAAGCGCGATTTTGTCGGCGATCATCTTCAATGCGCTGATTATCATCGCGCTCATCCCGCTGTCGCTCAAAGGCGTGCGTTATCGCCCGATCGGCGCCGGCGCACTGCTCCGGCGTAATCTTTGGATCTACGGCGTCGGCGGCGTGATCATTCCATTCCTAGGCATCAAAGCCATCGACCTGGTGGTCGACGCGCTGCATCTGGTTTGAGGAGATTTGCCATGGTACGCGAAATTCGTCCCGCAATCGTTGTCCTGGTCGCCCTGACTCTCATCGGCGGCCTCGCTTATCCCCTGGCGATGACCGGAATCGCCCAAATTCTATTTCCCTATCAGGCACAAGGCAGCCTGATCGAGCGTAATGGGACGGTCGTCGGATCGGAACTGATCGGTCAGCAATTCGACAGCGACAAATACTTCCACGCCCGGCCGTCGGCCACCACCGCGCCGGATCCTAAAGATCCGACCAAGACGATTGCCGCTCCGTACAACGCCTTGAACTCGGGCGGATCGAATCTTGCGCCGTCCAACAAGGCGCTTATCGACCGCGTCAAGGGTGATGTGGAAAAACTGAAAGCCGAAAATCCGTCGACGCCCGTTCCGACCGATCTCGTCACCACCTCAGCCAGCGGTCTCGACCCGCATATTTCGCCGGAAGCAGCGCTGTTTCAGGTTCCGCGCATCGCCAAGGCGCGGAACCTGTCTGAGGATCGCATTCGCCAGCTAGTCACGGACCATACCGAAGGCCGCCTGTTCGGGTTATTGGGCGAGCCGCGCGTGAATGTGCTCCTGCTTAATCTCGCGCTCGATCAATTGACGGGATAAGGCTGGTCTCAAAGGCATGTCCGGGCCACGAGCCGGAGCGCAAAGGCAGGCAGCGGCGTCCATTTTCAGACCGGCTTATCTGCTATATCTGTCGGCAATGGTGGATCAGCGGCGCGATTTCGAACAACGACCCTCGCCGGAGGCCCTGCTGGAAGCGGCGCGCCGGGAAGAGCGGCGCGTCGGCAAGCTCAGGATCTTTGTCGGCGCCGCCCCCGGCGTCGGCAAGACCTATGAAATGCTGCAGCAAGCCCATGCCCGTCAGAAAGACGGTTATGACGTCGTCGTCGGCATTGCCGAGACTCACGGCCGGCGCGAGACCGAGGCGCTGCTGGAAGGGCTCGAAGTCATTCCGCGGCGCCGCATCAATTATCGCGGCCAAGCGCTCGAGGAGATGGACCTCGACGCCGTTATTGCCCGCCGCCCGCAAATCGTGCTCGTCGACGAACTCGCTCATACCAATGCCGAAGGCAGCCGGCACCCCAAGCGCTATCTTGACGTTGAAGAGCTGATGAGCCGCGGGATCGACGTTTACACTACGGTCAACATTCAGCATATCGAAAGCCTCAACGACGTTGTCGCGCAAATCACGCATGTGCGCGTGCGCGAAACGGTCCCCGACGCCGTGTTCGATCGCGCCGACGCCGTCGAACTCGTCGATCTGACGCCCGACGATCTGATCCAGCGGCTTAGGGAAGGAAAGGTCTACGTCCCCAGGCAAGCCGAACGTGCGCTCGAGCATTTTTTTTCGCCGGCCAACCTGACCGCGCTGCGCGAGCTTGCTTTGCGGCGCACCGCGGAGCGGGTCGACGAGCAATTGCTTTCGGAAATGCAGGCGCGCGCCATTCAAGGCCCTTGGCCCGCGGGCGAACGCATCGTCGTGTGCATCAGCGAAGATCCGCGCTGCGCCGGGCTGGTCCGCTACAGCAAGCGCCTCGCCGATCGGCTGCACGGGCCCTGGGCGGCGCTCTATGTCGAGGGGCCGCGCAGTTTGCAATTGACCGAGGTGGAGCGCGATCGCATCGCCGATACGCTGCGGCTTGCGGTGGCGCTCGGCGGCGAGGCCGTCACCGTTCCCGCGGCCGGCAGAAGCATCGCCGACGATATCATCGGCTACGCGCATGAGAATAATGTGACCCAGATCATCATCGGCAAATCAGCGCGTTCGCGGTGGTTCGAGATGATCCACGGCTCGGTGGTGCACGACCTGGTCCGCCGCTCCGGCAATATCAGTGTCCACGTCATTGCCGGCGACCAAATGCCGGGCCGCCCTATTCCGAAGAAAACCGTCAGCACCGCGGACAACGCCGAACCTTTCGACGCATGGTCTTATGCTTTTGCGCTGGTAGCGGTGGCGTTCGCGGTCGGCGGGGCTGAACTGGTCAATCGCTGGATCGGCGTCGAGAATGTCGATCTGGTTTTCTTGACTGCCGTCGTCGGCGTTGCCGTGCGTTTCGGACTGTGGCCGTCGCTCTTTGCCAGCGTCGCGTCGGCGCTGTGCTATAATTTTTTCTTCCTGCCGCCGCTTTATACTTTCACGATAGCTGATCCGCATAACATCGCGGCGTTTGCGCTGTTCACCCTCATCGCCGTACTGGTCTCTCATGTTGCCGCACGTGCGCGGGTGCAGGCGATAACCGCGCAAACGCGCATGCGCACCGTGGAGTCGCTGTATTCGTTCAGCCGCAAGCTTGCGGGCGCGGGAACGCTCGACGACGTTCTTTGGGCAACGGCCTATCAAACCGCCTTGATGCTCAAAGTGCGCGTCGTACTGCTGTTGCCGACCAACGGCTCGATCGCGGTCAGAGCAGGCTACCCGCCCGAGGACATGCTCGACGAGGCCGATATTGCCGCGGCGAAATGGTGTTTTGAAAACGATCGCCCTGCCGGGCGCGGATCGGACACGCTACCGGGCGCCAAGCGCTTGTTCCTGCCGATGCGAACCGGACGGGGCGCCATCGGCGTCGTCGGCATCGACAGCGATAAGGCCGGCCCGTTGCTCACGCCGGATCAGCGGCGGCTCCTGGATGCGCTGATGGATCAGGGCGCGCTCGCGATCGAACGCGTGCAGCTTGTCGAGGATATGGATCGCGTGCAGCGTACCGCCGAAACCGAGCGGCTGCGCACCGCGCTTCTTACCTCCATATCGCACGATCTCAAGACGCCGCTGGCCTCGGTACTCGGCTCCGCTGGCACGCTGCGCGATCTATCCGACAAATTGACCGACAGCGAAAAAGCGGAACTCCTCGCT
>DASPWC010000379.1:0-6236 GCA_035622055.1 Xanthobacteraceae bacterium
ACATGGCTTGAGTCGATGCCGCCTTCCATCGCCTGCAGCCAGTTACATTCCTGCGAGCGCTTGGAGACAAACGTGCGCTCCGGAGCGACCAGCGCAAACTCCCATTCAGGCAATGGCGGCTTTTTCTCCGGCGGTCCCATATAGGCCCACAGTACTTCGCCGCGTTTGACCAGCGGATAGGAGGCAAGTTTGATCTTCTTGCAGAAGCCGCTTTCGGCCGGCTCCGACGGTACATCCACGCATTGCCCGGTGACGTCGTATTTCCAGCCGTGATAGGGACAGCGCAGCCCGGCTTCTTCGTTACGACCGAACCACAGCGACACGCCACGATGAGCGCAGAACTCGTCGATCAGGCCGTAGCGGCCCTCGGAATCGCGAAAGGCGATAAGCCGCTCCGACAACAATTTAACCCGGACCGGAGGGCCATCGTTTTCCGGCAGCTCTTCGGCCAACAGCGCCGGCAGCCAGTAGGAACGAAACAATTGTCCCATCGGCGTGCCTGGCGCGGTCTGCGTCAGAAGGTCGTTTTGTTCTTTTCTGAGCATGACTTCGTCCGCGGCGGCTATTGCCTCTGAAGAGTAGGGATTCGCCCCGTTTCGAGCAAGCCGCGGCCGCGCAAGGAGAAACATGACAGGACGGTAAAATTGCCCGCGCGAGCGCGGTTGCTCTATAGATGCATTTACGCTAAGTCCGCGACCATCCGCTATCCGGAGAGATGGGAATGGCCGATCACGCCGAACTCGAATACGCGACCGCAATAGGGAACGATTACCCCGCTCACGAGCAGATGTATCGCAGTTTCATCACCTTGGTGAAAGTGTCGGTGGCAGTGATCGTCGTGATCCTTATCCTGTTGGCGTATTTCCTGACGTGATCTGATCGCGCAGCACCGGCATCGGCTCAAAACGCCGGCCGTGGCGTCGGAGGATTCATGAAAGTTGCGGTTGCTGCCGAGGGCGATGCGGGCGAGCCGCGCGTGGCCGCAACCCCTGAAACCGTCAAGAAGATGATCGCCCTCGGCGCCGAGGTCGCGGCGGAGCCCGGAGCGGGGATCAAATCCGGCATTCTCGACGCGGACTATGCCGCCGCCGGCGCATCCGTCAGCGCCGATGCGCTAAGCGGCGCCGACATCGTGCTTCAGGTGCGGCGGCCGGAACCGGCGGAACTGTCGCGCCTAAAGAAGGGCGCGATCGTCATCGCCATGATGGATCCGTACGGCCAAGAGAATGCGCTGCGCGCCATGGCGGACGCGGGAATAGTCGCATTCGCCATGGAGCTCCTGCCGCGCATCACCCGCGCTCAAGTCATGGATGTGCTGTCAAGCCAGGCCAATCTTGCCGGCTATCGCGCGGTGGTCGATGCGGCGGCGGATTTTGGCCGCGCGCTGCCGATGATGATGACTGCCGCGGGCACGGTCCCAGCCGCCAAGGTCTTCGTCATGGGCGCGGGCGTCGCCGGCCTACAAGCGATCGCGACCGCGCGCCGGCTCGGCGCCATCGTCACCGCGACCGATGTGCGGCCGGCGGCCAAGGAGCAAGTCGAAAGCCTCGGCGCCAAATTCATCGCCGTCGAGGACGAGGAATTCAAGGCGGCCGAAACGGCGGGCGGCTATGCCAAGGAAATGTCCAAAGATTATCAAGCCAAGCAATCTGCCCTTGTCGCCGACCATATCAAGAAGCAGGACATCGTGATCACCACCGCACTCATTCCCGGCCGTCCGGCGCCGCGGCTGGTGAGCAAGGCAATGGTGGCATCGATGCGCCCCGGCTCCGTGGTTGTCGATCTCGCCGTCGAGCGCGGCGGCAATGTGGAGGGCGTAAGTCCCGACGGCGTGATCGACATCGGCGGCGTAAAGATCGTCGGTTACCGCAATGTGCCGGGACGGCTTGCCGCGACGGCTTCGAGCCTTTACGCCAAGAATGTTTATGCCTTTCTCGAAATCTTGATCGACAAAAAAACCAAAGCGCTCGCCGTCAATTGGGACGACGAGATCGTCAAGGCGACGGCGCTCACGCGCGACGGTGCGGTGGTGCATCCGAGCTTCAAGCCGAAGAGCGCAGCGTGACATAAAGATTGGACTCCGCCATGATAACCATGTCGATCCTCGGCCAGCTCGATCTCATCGCCACCGCGACCGGCAATGTACCGGTCGCGGCAAGCGAAGTCGCCGATCCATTTGTGTTCCGCCTGTCGATTTTCGTCCTCGCGGTGTTCGTCGGCTATTACGTGGTCTGGTCGGTCACGCCAGCGCTGCATACGCCGCTGATGTCGGTGACGAATGCGATTTCCTCGGTGATCGTCGTCGGCGCGCTGCTCGCGGTCGGGGTAGCGCTCGTCGCCAACGATTCCGGACCCATTTGGGCGCGCGCGCTCGGCTTTATCGCCTTAAGCTTCGCTTCGGTGAATATCTTCGGTGGCTTTCTGGTGACGCAGCGCATGCTGGGTATGTTCCAGCGGAAGAAGAAGTGACGCCGGCTAACACGATAGGCGCCCACTTCCGCGCCTCGCCGCTTGCGGGAAGGGACCGTCCATGAGCGCCAATCTCGTCGCGCTGTGTTACCTCGTTGCCGGCGCACTTTTCATCCTGGCGCTGCGCGGCTTGTCGAATCCGGAGACAAGTCAGCGCGGAAATTTATTCGGCATGATCGGCATGGCGATCGCGATAGCGACCACGCTCGCATCGCACCCGCCGGCAAGCCCCCTTGCGTGGGGTCTAGTGGTCGTCGGCATGGCGCTCGGCGGCGGCACGGGCGCCGTGGTCGCGCGGCGGGTGCCGATGACTTCGATGCCGGAACTGGTGGCTGCGTTCCATTCGCTGGTCGGCATGGCTGCGGTGCTGGTCGCCGCCGGCGCGCTCTATGCGCCCGCGGCCTTCGGCATCGGCTTCGAAGGCGCGATCCATCGCCAGAGCTTGATCGAGATGTCGCTCGGCGTCGCGATCGGCGCCATTACCTTCACCGGCTCGGTGATAGCCTTTCTCAAACTCTCGGGCCGCATGAGCGGCGCGCCGATCCTCCTGCCGGCTCGGCATGCGATCAATATCGCGCTCGCGGTCGCACTTGTCGCGCTCATCGTCTGGTTTGTAGAAGCACAACAGCATCCGGCCTTTTGGCTGATCACGGCGGTTTCTTTTCTCCTCGGAGTGCTGATCATCATTCCGATCGGCGGCGCGGATATGCCTGTCGTGATTTCGATGCTGAATTCATATTCCGGATGGGCGGCAGCGGGCATCGGTTTCACGCTCGGCAACTCGGCGCTGATCATTACGGGTGCGCTGGTTGGCTCGTCGGGCGCGATCCTGTCCTACATCATGTGCAAGGGCATGAACCGCTCGTTCATTTCTGTGATCCTCGGCGGATTCGGCGGCGAAGTTGCCGGACCGGCCGCGCATACCGGCGACCGGCCGGTCAAGATCGGCTCGGCGGAAGACGCAGCTTTCATCCTCAAGAATGCCGGCAAGGTGATCATCGTGCCGGGCTACGGCATGGCGGTGGCGCAAGCGCAGCACGCGCTGCGCGAGATGGCGGACAAGCTGAAAGCGGCCGGCGTCGAGGTCAAATACGCGATCCATCCGGTGGCGGGGCGCATGCCGGGCCACATGAACGTGCTGCTTGCCGAAGCAAATGTCCCCTACGACGAAGTATTCGAGCTGGAAAATATCAATTCGGAATTCCCGCAAGCCGACGTCGCCTACGTGATCGGCGCCAATGACGTCACCAACCCGGCGGCTGAAGACGATCCGAAGTCGCCGATCTACGGCATGCCGGTTCTACAAGTGTGGAAGGCAGGCACCGTGATGTTCAACAAGCGCTCGCTCGCTTCCGGCTATGCCGGCATCGACAATCCGTTGTTTTATCGCGACAATACGATGATGCTGCTCGGCGACGCGAAAAAAATGACCGAAGAGATCGTCAAGGCGCTCTAGTCGCGCACAATCTTCGGATCGAAGCGTCAAAAGGCGTGCGGCGATGCCCGAAGAACCCTCGCAACGACAGTCTTCAGTTGGAGAGCGCGATCAGAGCGCGCGCGCGAGGCCGTCCCGGCTGGCGATCCGGTTTGTCGGTGTTGCTGTCGTCGTGGTCGCCGCCGCCCTCCTCTACAGCGGCTTGCGCGACCGCTTCGTGTTGCCGCAATGCGATTCGGAGCGCGCCAAGCGCACGCTTGCCGACGTACTTAAGGAGCTGCGGCTCGAGCCGGTGCGCTACGAGCCGATCACGACGTTATCGAGCAATAAGACGGAAGTCGTTTGCAGCGCGCTTTTACCGTTGCCCGACGGCGCCAATGTCGCGATCGATTACAGGTTCCGCTGGCAGGGCAATGAAGCGAACATGACCTATTCGGTCGCGCGCAGATCTAACTGAGGCAAATTGATTTTAGGTTGAATCGGCATTTTGCTTTGTTTTAGTCTTCTGCCTGAGAATTCTCTTTGGCTGCTTTAGCCCGGTTTGCCATAGCCGCCGGCGGTCGGCGTCTGAATGACGATCGCCTCGCCGGCATCGATAACGGTGGCGTCGCAGCCCTGCAATTTTTGCATCCGGCCGTTCTTGCGCCGCACCCAGTTCTCGCCGATCTGGCCGTCGCTGCCGCCAGCGAGGCCGAATGGCGGGACGCCGCGGTGACCGGAAAGAATCGTGCATTCCATCTTTTGCAAAAAACGGATGGTGCGGCGAATGCCGTCGCCGGCATTCCATCGGCCGCACCCGCCGGAACCTTTGCGGATGTGGAAGTCCTCGAGCAAAACCGGATAACGGAATTCCAGAACCTCTGGATCGGTGAGCCGGGTATTGGTCATGTGGGTGTGGACGGCATCGGTGCCCGGGAATCCGGGCCCCGCCGGCGAGCCCGAACAGATCGTTTCGTAATACTGATATTGCGCATTACCGAAATTGAGATTGTTCATCGTGCCTTGCGCCGCCGCCATGGCGCCCAGCGCGCCGAACAGGCAATTGGTGACTTCTTGCGAGGTCTCGACGTTTCCGGCCACGACCGCGGCCGGAAACTCCGGCGACAAAATGGACCTTTTCGGAATGATGATGCGAATCGGGCGCAAGCAGCCCGCGTTCATCGGGATGTCGTCATCGACCATGACGCGGAAGACATAAAGCACGGCGGCTCGGGTCACGGGCTCCGGCGCATTGAAATTGCTCGGCTGCTGCGCACTGGTGCCGGTGAAATCTACGGTCGCCTCGCGGCTTTCTTTGTCGACCGCAATCCGTACCTTGATGGTGCTGCCTTGATCGGTCGTTACCGCGAACGTGCTGTCGTGCAGCCGGTCGACGACGCAGCGGACGCTTTCCGCGGCATTGTCCTGGACGTGCCGCATATAGGCTCGCACGACAGGCAGCGTGAAATGGCGCACCATCTTGCGCAGCTCGCCTACGCCCATCTCATTGGCGGCGATCTGCGCCTTGACGTCGTTGACGTTCTGCAACGGATTTCGCGCGGGATATTTTGCGCCTTTCAGCAGCGCATAGAGTTCCTTCTCGCGAAAGCGGCCGCGATCGACCAGCTTGAAGTTGTCGATGTAAACGCCTTCCTGCTCGATTGTGGTGGCGTTCGGCGACATCGAGCCCGGTGAAATGCCGCCGACATCGGCGTGGTGCCCACGGGAGGCGACCCAGAACAGGATCTGGCGGCCGCCGAAAACCGGTGTGCAGACGGTGATGTCCGGTAAGTGCGTGCCGCCGTTATAGGGCGCATTGATGGCATAGGCATTGCCGGGGCGCACGCTGCCCTTGTTCTCGCGAATGATGGTTTCGACGGCGCGGTCCATGGATCCGAGGTGTACCGGCATGTGCGGCGCGTTGGCGACCAGCGAGCCGTTGCCGTCGAAAACGGCGCAGGAGAAGTCGAGCCGCTCCTTGATATTCACCGAATAGGCGGTGTTTTGCAGCGCGACGCCCATCTGCTCGGCGATCGACATGAAAAGATTGTTGAACACTTCGAGCATCACCGGATCGGCACGCGTTCCGATGGCGCGCGCACGCTTAAGCTTCCGCACCCGCCGCAGCACCAGATGATCCTTGGCGGTGAGTTCGGCCTGCCAACCGTGCTCGACGACCACCGTCTGGTGCGGCTCGATGATGATTGCGGGGCCTTTGACCTTGTGTCCCGGCGAAAGGGTCTCGCGTCTATAGACGGCGGCGCGGTGCCACTTGCCGCCGGAGAAAAACCTCGTGCGGCGCGCCGGCGCTGGTAAGCCCTTTCGAAGCGTCTTGCGCGATTTTTCCCTGAAG
>DASPWC010000380.1:0-5366 GCA_035622055.1 Xanthobacteraceae bacterium
ACCGACAGGCGCGGACAAGCCGTGCGCCAAGCCTCCATGGTCTGCGCATAGCTGCGCGGCCGATCCGCAACCCACGACAGGAACTGGATCATGATCAGGCTTGGAGCGACGGACATCGCGGCCTCTCTGTCCCACGCAATATAGGTCAAAAGTCGCCCCGGTGCAGCTTTGCCCGCGCGTTCGTGCTAGTATCAACAATTGCGAAGTTCGCCACATCCTGCGGCACATTCTGAAGCGAACTTCGGAATCGAAAGGACACTGGCAAATTTAGGATTCCAGTGTGGTTTAGGTTTGAAGCTCCTATAGTGAGCGTGAGCTTGCGCAAGAATGATAGAAACTTCAAATCCACCCCACCCGAGGGATTTTCGCGTTTGCAAGGAAGGGTTATCGTCATTTCCTACAATTTAAAGCGAGGATTTGCATGGACATGCTCGCCGCGGCACTTATTACCTTCCTCGTCGTTCTGCTCATACTTTATCTGCTCAGCCTGCTGCCGATGAACCGGCGCGCCAGGGGGATCGTTCGTGTGATCGTCATTATCCTCGGCGTTCCTTCGCTGCGTGGTCATCTGGTGAACTTCTAAACCGCCGTGCCGCCCGTGCGACGCATCGAAGGCTATGTGATCGTGTCCGCCGACGGCATGCTCGCGGACGGTAAAGGCCAAATGCCGGCTTCGCTCCGCAATGAAGCCGATCAGCGCTTTTTTCAGGACGCTCTCGATCGCGCGGCGGTCATTGTTCACGGCCGGCATTCTCACGAAGGCGGTCCTCGCGCCGCGCGGCGCAAGCGCCTTGTTCTGACACGTCAGATCGCCGCCATCGCGCCCGACCTCTCACATCCCAATTCACTGCTGTGGAACCCCGTCGGCGCGCCACTCGAAGACGCGCTCGAACAATTGGGCGTCGCCGCGGGCTCCGTTGCTGTCATTGGCGGCCCTGAAGTATTCAGCTTGTTTTTGCCGCTTTACGACGCCTTCCATCTTTCTCGCGTTGCAAATGTTACGATCTCCGGCGGCATTCCGCCGTTTGCCGAAGTCGGTCCCAATGCCGCGCCGGAAGACGTATTGGCGCGCCACCGCTTTAAGCCAGGACCTCGGCGCGATCTCGACACGGCAGCCGGCGTATCGGTGGTGACCTGGCAGCGCTGACGGTTCTTCGTAGGGTCTGAGATGGCTTTTGCGCGCTCACAATCCGGTTCGAGCCGCTTTGTCGGGCTCGACTACGAAATCGCCCAGGAGCAGGCATCTGCACTCGGACGATTGGGCCGGGCGCTCGAAATGGCGCTTGCCGCGCTCACCGAGCATGATCGGAGGGAGCAAAAAGCCGACACGCCGCGGGCGAAGCTGGTGCACGACGCGGGCTATGCGCTTTGGTGCTTCATGGTCCAGCGCGAGGCTTGCGGGCTGCGCGATCCACGGCCGGTCGTTCGCGACTATCGCGTCCCACGGGATGTGCAGAACCGGATGGGAATTTTCGGCGCAATGGCGCAGTGAGCCGGTAACCCCGCCGGGCCCGGACCCTGCCCGCGCCCCCCAATTTTAGCGGCTGATTAACTTGCATGACGCGCTGCGGAAAGGCTTTATTCACCCTTCCCTATGCATTGTTTTCGATACTTCAAAGACGTAGCCAGCGTTCCGAACCGTGATGCGTACCCGTCCGCTCGTCGAAGAATTCGAGACCGCGCTCGCCTCCGGCAGCGTCGCACGCCGCACGGACATCCTCGCCCGAATAACCGGGCTCTTCATCGATAGCGCCGATCGATATACGGCGGATCAGATCGAACTGTTCGGCGATGTCATGATCCGGCTGGTCAGGACGGTCGTAGCCAAGGCGCGGGCCGAAGTGGCGGAGCGGCTGGCGCCGGTCGCCAAGGCGCCGTCGCATCTGATCCGCGTCCTGGCCTTCGACGACGACGCCGCAGTCGCGAATTCCGTGCTCTCGCAATCCGAACGCCTCACCGAGCATGACCTGTTGCAGGCGGCACGCACTAAGAGTCAGCGGCATCTTTTGGCCATCGCCCGGCGGCGATCGCTAAGCGAAGCCGTGACGGACATATTGGTGGAGCGCGGCGATGATGAAGTGGTGAGGTTGCTTGCCGGGCATAGCGGCGCGCAATTTTCCAAAGCCGGCCTTCGCAGGCTGGTTGACCGCCGCTCACGTGACGGCGGCGTAGCCCCGGCTGAATTGGGGTCGCGGACCGATATCGACCGATATGCCCGCGAAGGCAAGTTCGCGGACACCGTTATCGCCTTGTCGCGATCGTGCGACTTGCCGGTGCCGGCAGTCGAACGCGCGCTCCTCGCACCGAGCGCACAAGCGGTTCTCGTCCTGGCCAAGGCCGCGGGCTTATCGACCGCCACGACCAAAGCCATTCTGCAGCTGCGCCGCGCCGATTACGGCGCGTCGACAAGGGAAAACCTATCGGCAAAGAACCTCGATCAAGCGCTGTCTTATTTCGATCGCTTGCAGCTCGAAAACGCGCAACGCGTGCTCGCTTTTTTCCGCACCCGCGTGAAAAAGGCGGCGGGAACCTTAAGTCCGCCGCCGATAGTCGCCAATAGCTAGCACACCGATTACTGGCGCCGCCGAGCAGTTTATCAGTACGCGCAATAGCCCGGCTGTACCTGGAGCCACGAGCCGTTCGGATAACGGTAATAGCAGCCGCCACGCCACCAATAGTAGCCGCCGTTGCGGCGTTGCGCTTCCGCAGCGATGACCGCACCGGTGGTTGCGCCGATCGCTGCGCCGGCGATAACGCCGCCCGCGCCACGCCCGACCGCGCCGCCGATAATGCCGCCTAGCGCGCCGCCTACGATCGCGCCGCCGACCGGATCCTGCGCCGCCGCCTGTTGCGCCGGCGTCAAAGCCGCGAGCGTCAGAATCGCCGCCGCTCCGATTGTTTGCTTCATTTTCCCTCTCCTCTGGTCTTACGCTCCCCGATTCCAATCTTTGTCGGCCGAGCTAAAGAAGCTACGCGCGTGCACCATAGAACATCGCGCGGTCCCCTGCTTCGAACGGAATATTGGCGAAAAGGGGAACGCAATCGTGAGAAAGCGTTAAAGCTTTTGGCGCAGAATCTACTTGACTCCATTCTTATTGCATTTATTTGGGAATTTAGCCGCTGTTGGTCGGTTCGCGTGGACTGATCGAGCGGCTTTCGCTTTCCGCGGCGCCGGCTTGCCGGCATCTCGGGTTCTTGTCCCTGGTTGGGGAGGACGGCATGAGCCAGAACGCCCTCTTGCGATCGGTGAAGGGCTTGGGAGTCCCAGGCACCGCCCGAAAGGAAGCACGAAAGACCAAATTGAAAGTGGCCGCTTCGGCGCCGGGGGAAGTCCGTCAATCCGCTCAAGACTTGCCGTCCAAGGATCATTTCGCCGTTCGCAAGGGCGTCCGATGCGCCGGTGTACATCTGATCGTCGACCTGCACGGCGCCAAGCGGCTCGATGACATCGAACATATCGAGGCGACCTTGCGACGCTGCGTCGAGGCTGCCCGGGCGACCTTGCTGCATATCCACTTGCATCATTTTCAGCCGAGCGGCGTATCCGGGGTGGCCGTACTGGCCGAGAGCCATATCTCCATCCACACTTGGCCGGAAGCAGGCTATGCGGCGCTGGATGTTTTTATGTGCGGATCGGCCGAACCCGACAAATGCATTCCTGTTCTCCGGGAAGCCTTTAGCGCAAAGCGCGTGGGCGTGAACGAGCTTTTGCGCGGACACAACAGCTAGCCGATCGCGAATATCCAACTCGATCGGCCGGGAGCTCCGGCCCTTTTTCCTTTGCAGCCGCCGGGGTCGCGGCCTTTTGCCGATTTGCGTTGGATGTCGAAGATAGGCCACCATCGAACGGGAATGGGCCGATGCGGCGTTTTTGCGGGCTTGGTTGCGGGCGCGGTTGAGGGATCACATGGCGGAAAAAAAACCTGAGAAACGCTGGATTGCCGAGACGCTGTTCGACGATCTCGGCTTTCGCATGACCTTCGAGGTCGACAAGGTCCTCTACGAGTTGCAGACCGAGCATCAGCACCTCGTGCTGTTCGAGCAGCGATTCTTCGGCAAGATGCTTATGCTCGACGGGGCGACGCAGATTTCCAAAAGGGATGAATTCATTTACCAGGAGATGATGTCGCACGTGCCGCTGTTCGCGCACGGTAGTGCGCAAGATGTGCTCATCGTCGGAGGCGGCGATTGCGGTATTGCCGAGGAGGTGCTTAAGCACCGGGCGGTTAGAAGCCTCACACAAGTCGAGATCGACCCCAAAGTGATCGAATTCGCCAAGGAACACTTTCCGGAATTCACCAAGCCCGTCTTTGCCGACGGCCGTTTCGAATCGGTAATCGACGACGGCGCAAAATTCGTCGCCAAGACCGACCGCCGCTTCGATGCGATTATTGTGGACTCTACCGATCCGCAGGGACCCGGAAAAATTCTATTCGGTGCGGAGTTCTATGCCGGCTGCAAGCGTTGCATGAAGGATCGCGGAGTGCTGATCACGCAAAATGGCGTTCCTTTCTTTCAAAACAACGAGCTTGCCTCGACCATGCTGAAATTCCGCCGGCTATTCGCCGACGCCAGCTGCTATGTGGCGGCGATCCCGGTTTATGTCGGTGGCCACATGGCCATGGGAATAGCGACGGACGACAAACGTTTGCGCCAGCACACGGTCAAAACCATCGCCGAACGGTACCGCAAGGCGGGCAGCTTCAATACAATGTATTGGACGCCCGAGGTCCATGTCGCCGCCTTCGCCCAACCGCGTTTTATCGCCGATCTCGTGGCCAAGGCCGATGAGAGAATGCGCAAGGCGGAACACAAGACAGCCGCCGTAAGACGGATGTAGACTGCAAGTGCCGATGGCTTGCACACTTGGCCTTCATCGGAGGGCGTAAATGAGCTTTTTCCCCGCCAAAGATCCGGCATTCGGCGATGCGCGCTCGAGCGAAGCCATCGAGCAGATCATCGTGCCGCGTTCGGTCGATCTTGGCGGCTTGCAGGTTCATCGTGCCTTGCCGTCGGCGCAATCGCGCATGGTGGGTCCGTTCATTTTCTTCGATCATTTCGGGCCAGCGATCTTCCGCGCGGGCAACGGCATCGACGTACGACCGCATCCGCATATTGGGCTCGCGACCGTTACCTATTTGTTCGACGGCGAAATCGTGCATCGCGACAGCCTCGGCAGCGCCATGCCGATCAGGCCCGGTGCGGTTAATTGGATGACCGCCGGTCGCGGCATCGTTCATTCCGAGCGCACCGCGCCTGATCACCGCGACGGCGGCGAGCCGCTGCATGGATTGCAATTGTGGGTCGCGCTCCCAACAGATCGTGAGGAAATCGAACCGGGCTTCGCGCACACGCCGTCCGCCGAC
>DASPWC010000381.1:0-2546 GCA_035622055.1 Xanthobacteraceae bacterium
CACGCCAATGGCTGGGCGATCGGCTTTGCCGCGCCGATGGCTGGCGCCGCTTTGGTGCTGCCGGGCCAGAAGCTCGACGGCGCCTCGATCTACCAATTGCTCAACGACTACAAAGTCTCCTGCACCGCCGGCGTGCCGACGGTCTGGCTCGCGCTGCTGCAGCACTTGGAAGCAAGCGGCGGCAAGCTTCCTTATCTGCGTCGGGTGGTGATCGGCGGCTCCGCCGCGCCTCGCGCGATCATCGCGAAATTCCAAGACGTCTACGGCGTCGAAGTCACCCACGCCTGGGGCATGACGGAGATGAGTCCGCTCGGCACCACCTGCTCGCTGAAGGCCGAATATGCCGACTTGAAGGGCGACGCGCTCCTCGACGTGCAACAGAAGCAGGGTCACTCGCCGTTCGGCGTCGAAATGAAGATTACCGACGACCACGGCCGTCGCGTACCCTGGGATGGAAAAACCTTCGGACGGCTGAAAGTGCGCGGTCCCGCTGTTGCCAGGGCCTATTTCAAGGACGACAGCAACAACAATATTCTCGACGACGAAGGATATTTCGACACTGGCGATGTCGGCACCATCGACCGCCACGGCTATTTGAACATCACCGACCGTTCCAAGGACGTGATCAAATCCGGCGGCGAATGGATTTCCTCCATCGAGCTGGAAAATATTGCCGTCGGCCATCCCAAGGTTGCCGAAGCCGCCGTAATCGGCGTACGCCATCCGAAATGGGACGAGCGGCCTTTGCTCGTCGTCGTGCTCAAGGAAGGACAAAAGGCGAGCAAAGAGGAACTGCTCGCCTTCCTCGAGGGCAAGATCGCCAAATGGTGGATGCCGGACGACGTCGCCTTCGTCGCCGAAATCCCCCACACCGCGACCGGCAAGATCCAGAAGACCGCGCTGCGCTCCCAATTCAAGGACTACGTGTTGCCCAGCGCCGCGGCCTGATCGGCGGCCCGATCAAAGCAAGCGGAAGAACATCCAGAAAAGCCATCGGATCGCAGACGAGAGTGGGCGGTCTCCGCGTTAGCAAATTCTGGGGTAATTCGCGTTCGCGTTGCGTTGACGGCAGGGTGCGATGCGACGATCGCATGGCTTCGCCATAATCAGCCGCCGAACTGTGCCGCGAATGACGCAAAAATCCCAATAAATCAGTGTAGTATACGATAGTTCCTTCGGCCCTTTCCGGCCGCGGGAAATTCATGTTTCTGAAGCATATCATTGCCGGTCATGGTGCGACGCACAATGACCACATTTCACCGGTCATAGGGCGCCCGGTTCGCGATCTGCGAACTATTCACCCTTCCCATCAACAATCGAATAGGACGGTCATGGCTGTTAAAAGCCTCACGAAGCGTTTGTTTGTTTCGGCTTTCGTTGCCGGTGTTGTCGCATTACCAATGGCGGCTTCGGCGCAAAGTGGAATTGCCTCCGTTTATTCCGGCGGTCGCACCGCCAGCGGCGAACGGATGTCGTCGGGCGGGCTGACCGCCGCGCACCGGACGCTGCCTTTCGGCACACTGGTGCGGATCACCAACAGTAGCTCCGGCCGCTCAGTCGTGGTGCGCATCAACGATCGCGGCCCGTTCGTCCGCGGTCGCATTATCGATGTCACTCCGGCTGCGGCCCACGCGCTTGGCTTTTCCGGCCTTGCCAACGTGACCGTCGACGTGGTCGGCCGCAGCTAAATCTCAATTTACAAGAAGAAACTCGCTCGTTTCGTCCAATCTTTGACCTGGACGAACCTTTCACGGGAGGCATTCGCCTCCCGTTTTTGTTATGTCTGCACGCTCGTCATTGCGAGGAACGGTAGCGACGAAGCAATCCAGCTTTCCGCGGGGACGAGCGGAGTTTGGATTTTCCACTCATTCCCGCGTACGGGGAATCCAGCGATAAGCGCTGGATTGCTTCGCTGGCGCTCGCAACGACGAGCCGTTATCGCGGTATGTTTCCTCCATTTGCAAGCACTGTTTTCGTCATCCTGAGGTGCAAGCGGCAAGGCCGCGAGCCTCGAAGGACGACGGCCCGAACGCCTCGGCCGGCACCCTTCGAGGGCCACTTGGGGACCCGTCGTGCAAGCGCGATGGATGCCCTCGCGGCCACCTCAGGATGACGGGCCATAACAACACTGTCTCGTGGCCGGGCACGACCCCCCGTCAATGCCGCTTGAAATACTGCACCGCGCGCTCGTGCTTCTCCGCCGCCGCGCGTGACGCGAAGGTGCCGAGATTGCGCCGCCGGCCGGTCTTCGGATTGAGCTTGCGCGAATAGAGCCGATATTTGCCGGAAGAAAGCTTGCGGATCATGGCGGGCTCCGAACGTGACGGCTTCACCTTTTTAAGCCGCGGAACAGAATTCGGTTCCAGTAACGCGCCCCTCACGCCCTCTCCACGAATGAATCCACTACGCGCTTTTCGCCGGCGCGGTCGAATTGAATCGTCAGCTTGTTGCCGTCGATGGCGGTGACGTTGCCGTTGCCGAATTTCTGGTGGAAGACGCGGTCGCCGAGCGAAAACGCCGACACGGTGCCGGTCGATTTCGCCACC
>DASPWC010000382.1:0-3670 GCA_035622055.1 Xanthobacteraceae bacterium
CGGCATAGCCAAGACCGCGTAGAGCGACTCGGCGTCTTGCGTGGCGCGCAATTTGTGGGTGACCGTTTGATCGCGCAGCAGGCGCGAGATCCGCGCCAGAGCCTTGAGGTTATCGGCGCCGGCGCCCTCGGGGCCGAGCAATAGAAAGACAAGGTCGACCGGTTGATTGTCGAGAGCTTCAAAGTCCACCGGGCGGTCGAGGCGGGCGAACAATCCAAACAAACGAGTCAGACTCGGCATTTTCCCGTGCGGGATGGCGATCCCGTTGCCCATGGCGGTCGAGCCCAGCTTTTCCCGCTGCATCAGAATGTCGAAGATTGCCCGTTCGTTCTGTCCGGTAAGCAAAGCTGCCCGCGCTGCAAGCTCCTGCAGCACTTGCTTCTTGCTGTTGACCTTGAGCGCCGGGAGAATCGCGTTTGGCGCGACCAGATCGTTGAGCGGCATATATGGAACCTGAGGAACGAGGCTTTTGCCCGCGCTAACCTGAATTGAGCGTAACTTCCCGAGAACCGACACCAGCGTAAGGGGTCCTGCTTAAGGGCGGCGGACCTTAGGGACCCCCTGCAAGCGCGTCAATGGGCTTAGGCAGCTGAAACGGTGGACGGATAAATCCAGCCGGGAAGCCCATCGGCGCATTGATAAATCAAGGTGATTCCGCCTTGCACGCAATGACGGGACGCTCGGATCGGCGTGCGACGGGCCATGTTCGGCTCGCCGCATCGGCCGATGGAGAGTCCATCCCAATGTGGTTCCCGATTCGCGAAAGGCAACGGGGGGTAAGCGTCACGAGATCGGTTTTGTTCGTCCGTTCATGCCTTGGACCAGACCTCGCCCGCAAACCTGGCTAAAGTGCCGGCAAAGCCGCGTCCTGTCCCGGGTCGCATCGTGCCTAGGTCCGGTCCGTGCGGTGCTCCTTGAGCCGCCGGTGATAGCGGCGCAATCGCTTTTCGATGCGCGCTGCGGCCTGATCGGCACTGGCATAGGCATCCGGCGCCATGCCTTCGGCGCGCAGCGTAACCTTGGAATCGAGGTGAAGGGCGCATTCGGTGCGGAAGCCGAACCCGTCCTTGGCCAGGGTGACATGTCCGGAATAGCCGCCGTCGAAGTATTTACCGACCGTCTCTGCAATTCTGTTTTGAATGCGTTCCCGAAGCGCATCCCCGAGATCGAGGTTTTTTCCTGATACGCGAAATGGCATGGCAGCCTCTTCGCTGGAGCATGATCCGGAAAGAGCCTGCCCGGACGGCATCTGGGGCGGGAACCGGTTTTCCGATCAATCGCGCCCCGTCAAAAATTAAAGCGGCGATCGGTTAAGCTTCGCGCGACCGCGCTTTAGGAAACCATCGCGCCGCTTGTTATCGACGTAAGTATCGTCCCGCGCGGAGTCAACGCAATTTGACCGAAGGGCCGCTCATCCAGGCTTGCCGGCGGCAATCAATTTGCGGCCGCTGCTTGCTTCTCTCGCCGCCGTTGCACCGAGGAAGGTATGCGCATGGCCTCGCGATATTTCGCAACCGTGCGGCGCGCGATGTCGATGCCGGCTTCCCGCAGCTTCTCGACGATCGTATCGTCGGACAAAATGCTGGCGGCGCCTTCGCCGTCGATCAATTGCTTAATGCGGTGACGCACCGCCTCGGCCGAATGAGCTTCGCCGCCATGGGCGGCGGGAATCGCCGAGGTGAAGAAATATTTCAGCTCGAAAATGCCGCGGCTTGTGGCCATGTATTTGTTTGCCGTGACGCGCGATACGGTCGATTCATGCATGCCGATGGCCTCGGCGACCGTCTTCAGGTTGAGCGGGCGCAGATGCTCAACGCCGCGAGCGAAGAATGAATCCTGTTGCCGGACGATTTCGTTCGCGACCTTCAAGATCGTTCGCGCGCGTTGATCGAGGGCCCGAACCAGCCAGGTGGCGTTCTGCAGGCACTCGGCGAGGTACGATTTTTCAACGTCGCGGCGCGCGGTCGTGGAAACCTTCGCGTAATAAGTCTGGTTGACGAGAACCTTCGGCAGCGTATCGGAATTGAGTTCGACCAGCCAGGATCCGTCAGGCGCGGGACGCACGAAAACGTCGGGCACGATCGGCTGCACGATCGCCGGGCCGAAGGCGAGACCGGGCTTCGGATTGAGCCGGCGGAGTTCGGCGATCATGTCGGCCAGATCCTCGTCGCCGACCGCGCAGATTTTCTTCAAAGCGGGAAAATCGCGCCGCGCAACCAAATCGAGCCGGGCAATCAGCGCCTGCATCGCCGGATCGTAGCGGTTTCGCTCCTTAAGCTGGATGGCGAGGCATTCGGCAAGATCGCGCGCGCAAATGCCGGGTGGGTCGAAAGTCTGCAAGACGGCGAGGACAGCCTCGATCTCGGCGAGGCTGGTTCCGAGTTTTTCCGCCGTTGCCGCGAGGTCGCCGCCGAGATAGCCGGATTCATCGACCATGCCGACGAGGTAGTGGCCGATCATACGCCGGACCGGATCGGTAATCGCCAGCGTGACCTGCTCGCGCAGCCATTCCGGCAATGTTTGCTCCGCGGACACGAAGGCTTCGAGATTGTAATCGCCGTCGTCGCGACCGCGGGCCGTCGTTCCCGTCCATTCCGAATATCCCGCCGGCATATCCGTCATACGCACGCGGACCGGTTCGGCGTCGTCGGCGGATGTGTCGTCGAGGGAGCCGTCGCCCTGCGCCTCGCCGGCACGATCTTCGCCGGCCTGCGCGTCGCCGGTTACGGCTGGGGTTTCGGCCGGCGCGGCGCTGCCGTCTTCGTTTGGCGTCGGCTCGTTCTCCGCGCCGCGGTCGAGCAGCGGATTACGCTCAAGTTCGGCGTCGACATAGGCCGCCAGATCGAGATTAGAGAGCTGCAGCAGCTTGATGGCCTGCATCAGCTGCGGCGTCATTACCAGCGCTTGGGTCTGGCGGATTTGCAGTTTTTGGCTAAGTGCCATCAGGGGGCCGCGCGACTTGGTCCGATTCTTGCTTCTCTGACCTTACAGCATATTATGTGCGGTGTCGCCAAGCCCTTTGCGTTAGGATTAAAGGCGGAACTCCTCGCCCAGATAGAGGCGGCGCACATCGGGATTGTTGACGATGTCGTCCGCGCGACCCTCCATGAGCACCTCGCCGGAATAGATGATATAGGCTCGGTCGGTCAGGCCCAGCGTTTCACGTACGTTGTGATCGGTGATGAGAACGCCGATGCCGCGATTGGTGAGGTGACGAACCAGCGCTTGGATATCGCCGACGGCGATCGGGTCGATGCCGGCGAAGGGTTCGTCGAGCAGCATGTAGTTTGGCCGAGTGGCCAGCGACCGGGCAATTTCGACGCGCCGACGTTCGCCGCCGGAAAGTGCGATCGCAGGGGTCTTGCGCAAGCGTGCGATGTTGAACTCCTCGAGCAATGCATCGAGATCGCGGTCGCGCCGTTTGCCATCGGGCTCGACCACTTCAAGAACGGCCCGAATATTTTCTTCCACGGTCAGGCCGCGAAAGATCGAGGCCTCCTGCGGCAGATAGCCGATACCTAGGCGCGCACGCTGGTACATCGGCAATTGGGTCACGTCGCAACCGTCCAGCTCGATGCGTCCCTCGTCCGCCTTGATCAGACCGGTGATCATGTAGAAAACGGTCGTCTTTCCGGCGCCGTTGGGTCCGAGCAGGCCGACCGCCTCGCCT
>DASPWC010000383.1:0-2589 GCA_035622055.1 Xanthobacteraceae bacterium
CAAGTTCGCGGCTCGGTTCATGCCAAGTTTGCGTCACGGTTAGGCCATCCGCACGCGCGACATTTTGCGTTACCGCGGGCCTTAGAGAACCCGCGGCACGCGCTGGCCGCAACAGATGGAACGTTGAAAGCAGTGATAATGGTGCGCCGTAGCATCGCGTTGACGATCGGTTTGCTGGCGCTGTGTATCGCAAGCTTTGCGAGAGCCCAGGGGAACTTGGACGTTGGCAAGAGCGGCGCTCAACTCTACGCGTCAGCCTGCGCGAGCTGCCACAAATCGCCGCAAAGCGTCAGCCACACCACTTGGTTTTTTGGGCTCGAGAGTTTCCTCAGCCAGCACTACACGTCCAACCGCGAGTCAGCGGTCATTCTCGCCGCCTATTTGAAGGCGCAATATAAACCGCCGGCAGAATCTCAGCGCGGAGCTGTCGCCAGGCGCGTGAGCCAAGCGCGACCTTCCGAGCCGCAGCCGCCGAACGCCGAACAGGATATCCCAAGGCCTCCAGCGGATATACCGGACGTAAGCCGGTAGAAAGCTCACCCCTTGGGGTACGCCGTCAAAATGCAATTCTCGTCCTTTGCCGTTGTGTGGCATGCGGACCGCACCCGGCGTCTGTCCCATAAGGCGGAAACGTCAGATATTTGCCCAATATTTCCGCAGTTGAGCGTCGCTTTCTCGCAACCAATTGGCCGGTTGTGCGTTTGTTTGGCGATATTCAACGCACGGCATCCAGGCCGCAATGATCCGCAAGGCAAGAGCGGTTTGGCACGGAACCGGTCGCGCCGGCGGCGGCAATCTTTCGACCGATTCCGGTGTGCTCACGCAGACGCCGTATTCCTTCAGAACCCGGTTCGAGAGCGAGAAGGGCACCAACCCCGAAGAGCTCATCGCGGCGGCGCATGCCGGCTGCTTCACGATGGCGCTCGCGTTTGGGCTGCAGGCCGCCGGTTACGATCCGACTGAACTTGCCACCGAAGCTGCGGTCACGCTCGAACCCGAAGGCCAAGGTTTCCGCATCAGCGGGTCGGCCCTCACGCTTCGAGCCCGAGTGCCGAACCTTGAAGAGGCGTTGTTCGCGCGGCTCGCGGAGGAAGCCGAGAAGAACTGTCCTGTCTCCAAAGTACTCAATGCCGCGATCACTTTGGACGCCAAGTTGATCTAAAGCGTCAGCTCAAAAACAGATGGAACGCACATGCACACGTCGACCCATCAGCCAGGCCAGGCCGATTTCAAATCAATCCTTCCGGAAGACATCGACTGGAAACCATTCGCCGCGTTCCCGCCCTCGGCGCTTCTGGCCGTCGTTGTCGGCCAACCTGCGGAGCCCGGCCCCTACGTGATCAGAGTCAAGGTGCCCTCCGGCGTGAAGCTCATGCCGCATCGACATCCGGAGGACCGGGTCTATACAGTGATATCGGGTGTCTTTTACATTGGGCTCGGCGAGCACTTCGACAGCGATAAGCTGAAGGCTTATCCTCCCGGCGGCGTTGTCGTTCTGCCCGGCGACACGTCTCACTTTCACTGGGCAAAATCCGGTGAATACGTCACGCAGGTATACGGCATTGGTCCGCTGGAATGGAATACCTGGATCCCGGCGACGATCCGCGCGGGCAAAATCGTCGATAACGAATCTCGTGGATTTAATCCTCGACGCCGACCGATATCGGGAGACATGCAATGAGTCGCGCCACCGACAAGAGGGCTGCCGTCGACCATGCCGCGAGCGGACAAAGACCGGTAAAGATAGAGAAGATATCGGTTTTTTTGATCGTCAACGGCCTCCACAGACAGCTCACGATTGCGCCGTGGACGACTTTGCTCGATGCGCTGCGCGATCATTTGGACTTAACCGGGACTAAAAAAGGCTGCGACCACGGCCAGTGCGGCGCATGCACCGTGCTCGTCGACGGGCGGCGCGTGAATTCTTGTCTGACCCTTGCGGTCATGAAGGACGGCTCACGTATCACCACGGTCGAAGGCTTGGCGGCGAACGGCTCTCTGCATCCCCTGCAACAGGCCTTCATCGATCATGACGCGTTCCAGTGCGGTTACTGCACGCCCGGTCAGATCTGCTCTGCCGTCGGTCTGATGGCCGAAGGCAAAGCCAAGACCGCCGACGAAATTCGCGAGCTTATGAGCGGAAACCTCTGCCGCTGCGGCGCTTATCCCAACATCGTCGCCGCCATTCAACAGGCGATGCACGCGTCATGATCAATTTTCAATATTCAAGAGCGAGCGACGTTGCCGACGCCGTACGCCAAATTTCCATGGAGCCCGCGGCAAAATTTATCGCGGGCGGCACCAATCTGATTGACTTGATGAAGGAGGATGTCGAGCGCCCATCGCGGCTGGTCGACATATCCCGCCTGCCGCTCAAGACGGTCGAGGAGACGAAGCACGGAGGCGTGCTGATCGGCGCACTGGTCCCGAATTCGGACCTCGCTTATCACCCGCTGGTCGCGCAGCGCTACCCGCTGCTTGCGAGCGCCATCTTGGCCGGCGCTTCGGCGCAATTGCGCAACATGGCGTCGACCGGTGGCAATTTGCTGCAGCGGACGCGCTGCCATTATTTCTATGATGTCGCGACGC
>DASPWC010000384.1:0-2891 GCA_035622055.1 Xanthobacteraceae bacterium
GAGACGCCGCGGAGAAGCGCCTGCGCAAAAGAACTCGTTGCTGCGACCGGAATAAAAATGTCTCCAGAAGACGAATCGGCGGCGGCAAAATCCCATCCCCTCGTGACAGGATTGTTACGACAATTCCGGCTCGCTCAGGACTTGCCGGCCCGGACCGTCACACGAATGAAATATGAAATGGCAATTGTTGTTGGATGCGATTCGAAATTGCGGCGACCGTTCGGTTGCGGCCGGAAACGATGCAATGAAAGTGTTGGTCGCGACGGATGCCTGGCGTCCGCAGGTCAACGGCGTGGTGCGCACCTTGGGCTCAGTCGCTCGCGCGGCCGCCAAGCTTGGCGTCGAGATTGAATTTCTTTCGCCGGACGGTTTTTGGACCTTTCCGGTGCCCACCTATCCCGGATTACGGCTGGCGCTGCCTTCGGCCAAGCGCATCGCCAAGCGCATCGACAGCGCAAAACCCGACGCCATTCACCTCGCCACAGAAGGGCCGATCGGTTACGCGGTGCGGTCCTACTGCCTCAAGGCCGGCCGCCCCTTTACCACGAGCTACACGACACGGTTCCCTGAATATATTGCGGCGCGCTCGCCCATTCCCAAAGCTTGGATCTACGGCGTTTTGAAACGATTTCATGCCGCCGCGACTGTCACCATGGTCGCAACCCCTTCGCTGATGAATGAACTGTCGGGCCGCGGCTTCGCCAATCTCGGAATGTGGACGCGCGGGGTCGATGTCGAGCTGTTTCGCCCCGACCGCGCTATCGACCTCGATTTTCCGCGCCCGATTTTCATGAGCGTCGGCCGAGTCGCCGTCGAAAAAAATCTGCCGGCGTTCCTCGCGCTCGATCTGCCCGGGACCAAAGTCGTCATTGGCGCAGGGCCGCAGGCAGCCGAACTCAAACGCCGCTTTCCCGGCACGAAATTTCTCGGTCAGCTCGACAATGGAATTTTGGCCGCGCATCTTGCAGCGGCCGACGTTTTCGTGTTTGCGAGTCTCACCGACACGTTTGGCATCGTGCAGCTCGAGGCGCTGGCCAGCGGCGTTCCGATCGCGGCTTTTCCGGTCAGCGGCCCGCGCGATGTTATCGGCAATAATCCAATCGGCGTGCTCAACGAAGATCTGCGTGCCGCGTGCATGCAGGCGCTTTGGATTTCACGGGAATCCTGCCGCGAATTCGCTCTGCGGTACTCCTGGGAAAACAGCGCGCGCCAATTCATCGCTCATGTGCGCAAGGTCGCCGTGGGCTCTGTTCAATCCGAGGTGTCGCCGTACGTTCCAGAATCCGTGCCGGATTCCGGAACGCAAGCATTGGCGCCCGATAAGGCGAGGATAACGCATGAACACTCTGTCTGATGTCGATCTCGACAAACAAACGGTCACCAAAGCCTATGCCCGTTGGGCGCCGGTTTACGATCTCGTCTTCGGCGCGGTATTCGAGCGCGGCCGTCACGCCGCGGTCGCGGCCGCCGAACGCATCGGCGGGCGCATCCTAGAAGTCGGGGTCGGCACGGGTATTTCGCTACCGAACTATTCCAAGGACTGCCGGCTGTGCGGCATCGACATATCCGCGCGGATGCTCCGCAAAGCGGAAGAACGAGTCGCTGAACTCGGCCTCACCAACGTGGAAGGCCTCTGGGTGATGGACGCCGAGCAACTTTCTTTCGACGACAATTCGTTCGACGTTGTGGTCGCGCAATACGTCATCACGACGGTGCCAAACCCCGAAGCGACGCTTAACGAATTCGCGCGAGTGCTGAAGCCCGGTGGCGAAATCGTCCTGGTCAGCCGCGTCGGCGCGGAAGCGGGCCTGAGGCGATCGCTGGAACATTGGTTTCAGCCAGCGGCGCGCAAATTGGGCTGGCGCACGGAATTCTCTTTTGAGCGGTACGCCCGATGGGCAACGCGGACGGCCGGCATGCGCCTCATCGAACGCCGCGCCGTGCCGCCGTTCGGGCATTTCAATCTGATCCGTTTCGGCAAGGAAGGCGAAGCACGCCGGATTCTCAAAGCTCGGACGAAGCGTGCAGCCGGCTGATCCACCGCTCGGTTAATGCCTTCCGCCACGCCGAGAGTAACGCTTCTGTCACGCTGCCAAAAAAACTCCGGCGGGACGCCTCTGTCACAAGGGGTTCACCGAATCGCCATACCCAGATCGAACGGCCGCGTGACAGAGGGGACGAGACGAATGGAAAGCTTTCTGGATGCCTTGCGAACTCAGCGCTGGGACGATCACCGCTATTATCATCACAGCCGGATCAACCAATCGCTTCATTTCGTCAGCGCGATAAGCTTCCTGTTTTCCTATGTCATGATATTCAAGGATCCGGTGATCTCGGCGCTAGCCGGGTGGCTGTTGGCGATGACGACGCGTCAGGCCGGGCATTTCTTCTTCGAGCCGAAGGACTATGACGCGGTTAACCGGGCGACGCATGAATACAAGGAAGAAATCAAGGTCGGCTACAATCTGCGACGCAAGATCGTGCTTCTGACTATCTGGGCGCTCTTGCCGCTGCCGCTTTATTTCGATCCGACCTATTTTGGCCTGTTCGCGCCAGCCGCTGCCGACAAGACCGAATTCGTGCGCCACGTTGCGATGATTTGGCTCGTGCTCGGCATCGGTGGCGTGATCTTCCGCACCGTCCAGCTATTCCTGATCAAAGACGTACAAACCGGCCTGGTCTGGGCCACCAAAATCCTGACCGACCCGTTCCATGACATTAAGCTTTACCACAGAGCGCCGCTGGCGCTGCTGCGGGGCGAATTGATCGATCCCGGTATCGGTTTGCATCGCTGGGACGATGAAGATGTCGATGACATCGAGGAGGCGCCTCGGCTGACCTGAGCGCGCTGGGCGTCCGTCATCCTTAAGCCAGGCGCCGCCCGACCGCGC